>CAWAGA010000001.1:0-113210 GCA_963781665.1 uncultured Chloroflexia bacterium | reverse complement strand
AAGCTCGTTATTGCTGAGCAAGGCCATTCCTGGCTTCATCAACTACAAAAATGCCGAAGGGCTGTCTGCCCGAACCATCGATTCACACGAACGGATCCTGGCCAAATGGCTGGAGCACATCGGGGATCTAGAGCTGCAGAAAATAACTTCCCAAGAAGCTATTGCTTATATCAACTGGCTACGCAATGAGTATGTCCCTCATCGGTTTAGCGGGAAAAAGCATCCGCTCTCAGCCAAGACCTTACGCAATGTCTGGGCAACCCTGTCTTCCTTCTTTTCCTGGGCGAACCTGGAGCTGGGGATCAAGCAAATCATGAAGGATGTCCCAGCTCCGCGAACCAAGATGGTTGCTATTGAGCCGCTGACTCAGGATGAGGTCCAGCGCATGCTCAAGGTCTGTGTTTACTCGCGAGAGGTCAAACCTGGAAATCGCAAAGGATTCGTAATGCGTCTGCCCAATGCAAACCGGGACCAGGCCATCATCTTGACCCTGGTAGATACTGGTCTGAGGGCAATGGAATTGTGCAAGCTGCAAATCGGGGATATCGATTTGAAAACCGGGCGAGTTGAAGTGAAGCATGGCGTGATTGGGGGAGCCAAAGGCGGGAAAGGACGAACGGTTTATTTGGGGAAGATCGTCCGGCGTGCTGTGTGGCGTTACCTGTCCGGACGCGAGGATGAAAATGACCTGGAAGCTCCGGTATTCCTGGCCCAAAATGGCCGGCCATTCAACCCCAACTCACTGCGACAGCTCATTAAAGGGATTGCCGAACGCTGTGATGTGAAAAATGCCTACCCCCATAAATTCCGCCATACGTTTGCGATCACCTATCTACGCTCTGGTGGAGATATTTTTACCTTGCAGGCTTTGCTTGGCCACAACTCACTGGATATGGTCCGCCATTATGCCCAGATTGCTGAAGTCGATGTTGCCCAAGCCCATCGTAAAGCCAGCCCGGCAGATAACTGGAGGCTGTAAGGTCATTTCAGCGCCAATCGGACAGCCAGCGAACCTGCCCCACCCATTCTTCGGAATCCGTTTCCAAGAGGACATGATCTAGTAATGTAATCAGTTCCTTGAGCTTGAAACTTTGCTGGCTTGCCAGGAGGATACCACGATGCTCAGGTATCCTCCTGGCCAATTGCTGAAAATCACCAATATTAAAGGTGAACAAGAACTCGATCGTGAGCAGATGCCCATAGCAGTTGTATTTCGTCGCTAGCATCCAGAGCCAACCCAGATGCAGGCGTGCGGGTAACGTCGTGACCCATTGAGACCAAAGCGGTGTACAAGTCTTTTCGCGAAGCATCTGCATCCAGATGCAGCCGAGGTTTAGCCATGATGGCTCAATTCGAGTGCCGAGTCTGCCTGGATCAGCAGATCAACTTCGGCTTGATGAGCCTGATAGAATGACAAAGTCTCTTTGATCTGGCTAGCGGCCAGGCTATATTGTTCAGCGATCTCTACCGGCGACTCATTCCAATCCTGGTTGGCAATGACAATCGTTTGGACGCGGATCCCAGTGCCTCGAAGGACGGGTGTCGGGATGCCTGAAGCGCCGCGCCGATAGGTAATGCTCGGAAAATCCGGGTCATCCATACCAGCTTTCAAGGCGCTGACTTTCTCCGCAACGGACCATAGGATAAATTGGTTTAGGGAAACGCCTTGTTGTTTGGCCAGTGCTTCGGCTTCCTTCTTGAGCTCCACCGGTAAGTTGACAGCATATCTTCCAGACATAATAATGCTCCATTTGTAGTAATATATCACATCGTATATTACATCATTAATAGATGGCTGTCAATTTCCTGATATTCATTCGCTCATTCGCGGGTGATGGTAGCGGCTTGCTTGCAGGTGCGCAGCAGTTAATCTGCTGGCATGTAAATGGGGGATTTTAACGAACACGAGATGATCGACTGTTAATCCGGACGGTAGGTGGTTAAGTGGAAGCGCTTGTTGGGTTGTTTTTGGGTAATTTATATAACACTTTCTGCAGGCCGTAATATAAGGTATCCGTTAACCACTGCTTCCGGCGCAAGCAAGGCCACCTTACTTTCAAACTCAGAAGGTGTTACATCATGTGCTTCCAACAATTCATACTGAGCCTTATAGCCTTCAAACACATTGCTTCGTGCTACAAGTTTTTGAAATGAGGGGATCACCTTTTCTCTGTCCTGGTCTATCGTAGGGGGTTTGACAGAAGGGGTTTTCTTATCTATTGTAACGAACAAATGCATAATAATTCCTTCACCAAAGTGCCCTGATGGGTAATCGATATACTCCAACAGTTCCTGTGTATACTCCACCGCATGCTATGTCAAACGGGTCAGTCTCAAGACGCTCTGTTGGTACAGCATCGTATTTACCGCACCGTGAACTTCCTCCCACATTCTGGCTTTGAATTGCATGGCTTTGTTCACAAGAGTACCTCGATGTATTCACGGACCTTTTTTTGAACTCTGAATTGGCGAGCATAATCGTAGAGCAAATAGAGATTCTTATCATTTCTCCGGACGTATCGTTTTAAGGCTTCATTGACAGCTTGCACATCCATCTGATTCCGGCTGCGGATCATATCGGTAATCGTCCTTTCCAGACCGGTAACTCGTAATTCATTTCCTTGCGGGGATTGAATTGTTTCGACCCCCAGATTGACGTGTTTTCGGCTGACGTAATAGATTTTATGACCACTCTCGATCAATGATATTGAATGGTAGCCCACTGGAACAGAAAAAGAATAAACGAGAGGCGTTCGATCGGTCAAATCGTGAAGGTAGAGGGCCGTTTCGTGAGAGTAGATCGACGATTTGTATCTGGCTTGCAAAACAAAAAGCTCGTCCACAATCGATCCGGTTGTTTGAAATACTCCTCGAGTAACCCGTTCGATTTCACCATTTTGTTCCAGGATGGAAAGATAGGTTCTGGGGATGTTTAACTGGGCTAAATCGGAGGTCAACAAGGTGCCGTTCTGCTCGGAAAGAAGCTTTCTGATTTGCGCAAGGTAGGATTTTTCTTTATTTACAATCATACTCAAATTATATACGATATGAGTATGATTGTAAAGTTGGCTTATTTCTATTATTCCAGATCGATGTAAAGCCACGATTTAGTCTTTTCCTTTTATTGGATACATCGGAATAATAATTGGGATCGAATGAAGACATTCTGATCAGTCGAAGGAGACAGTAAGTTTGGATCCTTACGAAGCCAGGCGTTGAGCGGCGGCCAACATGATTTTTGCCAGGTCGTTATTCGAAAGGTGAGCAAACGTATTTGCTAATTCCTCATCCATGGGTTGGTTTGAAACGGAAGTTAACCTGCCAATTCTCTCCTTCACTTCGCTGGTCAAAATGGGCGCATAAATTTCATCGGTGATCTTGATGTCTTCGTGCATCAGGTTCATCGAGACAGCCTTGTAATCGGCCATCGTCTGAGCGTGCTGCAGCCCAAAAACCGCGTGACCGTGGCGGAATTTGTGAGCGGAATGGTTGGTTAAGCCGGCCAGGGCGAACAGCCGGTGCAGGCGCTTATCCAGGGCCTGGTTACAATTCTTGCCTGGAGTTACCGGGTCGAGGGACTGGCTGCCCCAGTGGATC
Source organism: uncultured Chloroflexia bacterium (assembly GCA_963781665.1). Classification (GTDB taxonomy): domain Bacteria; phylum Chloroflexota; class Anaerolineae; order Anaerolineales; family Anaerolineaceae; genus JAJYIW01. The sequence continues at coordinate 109,613 of CAWAGA010000001.1, read as the reverse complement.
GTCACCGGGGCATACCAGGGTGCGGTCGACGGAAGCTCTCTGCGAACAATGACATCCCAGGCCTGGACGATTGGCAGGAGCTCTGGGATGGGCAAGAGAAAGGTCGTGGCCCGTTTGCTATTTTTCGTTTCCACCCCCAGTTCTGGCCATTGATAGAGCGACCGGTTCGCCAGATCCACTGCCGAGATGGGTAAGGTGGTGAAGGCGCTGGCCCTGGCGCCGGAGAGGAAAAGGAGAGCTGCGGAGGCTTTATCTCGCAGCAGCGCTAAATCTCCTTCATTTGCAGGCAACGAAATTAAATTGTACACTTCTTCTAAAGTGACATATTCGTGATCTTCACAGGTACCTTTGGTTCTTGGGGGTCGCAAGCTTGCTAACCAGGTCGGACTGACTTTCTCGAACTCCTTCGGGTGGTTTTGTTTGGCCCAGGTAAAAAAACGTTTCCCGGATTCGATGATCTTTTTCTGGGATACCGATGCCAGGTGAGCATCCTCTTGGCGGCCAGTCAAATTGTTGACGTAGCCGGGGAAGGTCGGTCGCAGGGTGGTTACCTGGCATAAGGGGGTTTCGCCGGCCCAAAGCAAGAGGTAGCGCAGATAGAAGCGGTAGCGGTTGAGCGAGCTACTGGATAACTGGTAGACTTCCACCAGATGCTTGAGATAGGCTTTCACGAGGAGATAATTATTGCGCAGGATCACGACGAGCTCCGCGGGTAACTTTTCCCTTACAGTTTGGACAAGAACCGGTGATAAAGACCAACCGGCCATTCGCCGATGGACGCTGGACTGGCTGAACCATTTTAACGGCTTGCTTACAAGTCATACAGTAGCCTTCTTCCGGCTTGAGCCTGGTATCGGGCGTTTTCTTCCGATGGTCAGCAACCCATTCTGCAAATAGCTGACCATTGATCCAGATGTGGTTAAGGCGGTCTCGGGTGTGGGGTGCGCCACCGGCCAGCCAATCACGTAGGGTTCGTTCGGGAAATGATAATTCCTCGGCCATTTCACGCACGGTATACAGCATAGGTAACAAGCCTGGCGCCTTCACGATGACGCTGTGGGGGAGCTTAATCCGTGGGTTTGGTGTATTTAGAGACATCAGGGTTTCCTCCAGCAAGAAATGAGTAATTTGGGTTGTTGCTTGCTTTATAGAGGCAAAGATATCCCCTTGTCCATATCCCAGAATATCCCCCCTTTATCCCACATTTAAATCTCAGCCTATTTTCTCCGCGGAACGCATTCCTCGCCATGGGTTTTGCGCAGGGTGGTCAGCCGGTTCAGGATCGTTTTTTCGGTTTTTCCGGTGCGCAGCCCAATTTCTTTGGCGGTTAAACCGGCTGCCCATAACCTCAAGACTTCTTGATTATCCTTTCCGAGAGGTTCGGCTCGTCTTTCGGATTTGGGCCATGGCGGGATATCCTGAGGTTCCTCCTCTTTGGGCGGTTCAATAGGCGCTTGCATTTGAGATATCCCGACAGATTGGGCTAGTTGAATCTGGGATATCCCGACCGATGGGGCCGGCTGCATCTGGTACCAGGAAAGTCTTCCCTGTACCAGTTCCAGACTATTGATGAGCCTATCCTGGATATCCCGCAACCAGGATAGGCGCTGATCCAGGAGTTCCTGCCCTAGGAGATCCATCACCTTTGCCGGCCAGGCAAGGTTATCGTAGAACCAGATTTGGAAAGCCAGCCTGGGCAGGTGATCCCGGATCGCTTTTTCGTATTCAAAAATCTCTTCTTCCCTAGGGAATGGCGGTTGGTAGATGGATAGCAATGTGCTTCCATCCTCTTGTTCGAATAATTCAATCTCACCGAAATTTCCCCAGACGGGGTGGATGAGAACGATGGTGTTGAGCAATTTTGGTTGATTGGTGGGATAGGGGGTATCCCGCCATAAGATCGCGTTTTTCCAAAGGCAGTTGAAAAGCATGATCCTGGTTTCTTCCTGGTCCAGTTTGCTGACATATTGGCCAGCCAAGACGGGCAGATAGGCATTATCGGCTAATTCCATTTCCTACCCCTTTTTGGCGTTCTAATTTCGGGACATAGCTCTGAGTGGTGACTTCTACCCGAGGGTGACCCAATTGGAGGGACGTGTCTCGTAAAGCCTGGCGGTCATCCGCGCCTTTGATCCTGGCCTGGTGGTAATTTTCGACGCTGAAGGCCTTCCGAAAGGCGTGGGTACCCAGGCAGGTCAGGTTGAGCTCACGGCAAGCATCGCGTACCAAGGCGCGTGCCCGGTCAGGCAGGCTGCGCCGGTCTGAGAACAAATGCCCGCTGGATAGCTGTGCCGGCGATCCCTTCAAGCCAGCGAAGAAATCGTAGTCTTCGGGGAAATACTTAACGTGTCGTGGTCGGCCACCCTTCGTGCGGTTCACGTTTCCGATAGCATTCAGGACGATCATCCCATTCTCCAGGTCGATGTCCTGGGCGCGCAGGTAGGTCGCTTCGGTGATGCGCAGCCCGGCCTTCCTCATCAGGGTGAGTAGCCTGGCGATTTCGGGATCAGACTCGCTTGCCTTCAGAATGATGGCTTGAGCCTGTTGGGGCGTATAGGGAATGGGTTTAGGAAGGGAATGAAAACCGCCCGGTCCGCCTTGCACTCGAGTGGGCAGGAGGGGTGGGGCATCGGGCGGAAAGGTACCATCTTTACAGCAAGCAAAGTCCAGTTTCCGGATAGCCGCGCAGACCCGCCCAAGGGTTCCACCTGAAACCTCTCGTTCCTGCAAAGCTTGAATATAAGCCAAAGCCATTTCATGCCTGACCTGAGGCAAGTATTTCAAATCTGGCCAGGTAGAGCGGATAAACCTGGCGAACTGGTGAACGTTGGCTGACATGTTGCGCATGGTCGAAATGCTGGTAATCAGCCCCCTTTCCCGGTGGTGTTTTTTGGCAGCATGCCGGCTTGTTCCTGGCCGAAAGATACCCTGCAGGGCTTTCATCATCTGGTAACCCAGGCTGCCTACATTCTTTTTGCTCATGACGTCCCTCCTTAAACACCTGAAAATGCTTGAAAAGCATCTTCCCTTAGTTTCCTATTACGAACTTCTTCTTGCCAACCTCGTTAAGACAACCTGCCGGCGCACCGCCTTGAGTTGCAACTCCTCTTGTGGAGGAGGGCCTGCGAATTTCGCAGGGTGACCGCTTGCGTGAGGCCCACGGTGCAGATGAGCGATCCAACGTCTGCACCGTGCTGCCCAACCGCCCGGCAAAAGTGCGATTGGGGATGGGAATAAAAATCAATTTGCCTGTGATCCACCATCCCAATTCCCGAAAGATGGTTTTGGCTCTCCGATGTCGATATTTTCTAGCCAAGGTCTCTGAGGAGAGCCAGGCAGCCAGACGTTAAAATAAAAAACCACACGCGACTTTGTTTTGACAAAGGTTCCACCCGTAATTTGTTCGAGAAGAGTGATTTGCTAGCTCTCTGCTACTAACAGCTCATCTTCGAGATTTACGGGCAGGTTCTGAATCCAGCCGACGTATGGTTTTTATTGGTCTGAATATGGCGCTTGTGAGCGCATTTGTTAGTTTGAATAATACGTAGTAATTTCAAAAAAATCAAGAGACAATTGTCCCGCGCAGGCCGGGATAAATGTCCCGAAGGGCTGGGAAACAGCAGGTTCAGAAACTGAGAATTCTGACCTACAACCCAAACATGGAATGCTCCTTTGCCCAAACGGCCAACTCAACCCGGGATGAAATGCCCAGTTTACGAAAAATCTGGGTGATATGAAACGCTACCGTCCGCTCGGAGATTTCGAACTGTAGCGCAATCTCTTTATTTGCCAGGCCTTGGGAGACCAGGCTATAAATCGCTTATTCTTACGATTACCCTCCAATTACTGTACGCTTCCTCTCCAATTGTGAATAAATTGGCAAAGAGCGTCCTATAATGTAAAGTAATTAGTGATTGGGCACTGGGAATCAGGTCAAACTTTTATCAATAGGTCCACGCATACAATTTCAGCCGGTTGGTGATCAGCCCAGGTAAGAAAGGGATGTTTTTTCCCCTTAGCCTTGCTCCCAGGAGAGAAGTCATATGGCATTGACCCACCCCAAAATAGAAGCTGCTCGCGCTGGTGTCGATCCCATGGCCATCTGCAGGATGCCGTCCGGTTGGGCCTTCCTGTGCAACCTGCAATTCTTGCGCGGCTACTGCGTGCTCCAGGCTGACCCGGTGGTGGAGTCGATCAATGCCCTTGAGCCTGCAGATCGTGTGCAATTCCTGGGCGACATGGCCCGGGTGGGCGACGCTATCCTCGAGGTGACCGGGGCTTATCGCATCAACTATTTCATCGGTGGAAATTCAGACCCGGTGCTGCACGCCCACATCGTGCCGCGTTATCTGGCAGAGCCCGAAGCGTTGCGTATAGGCGTTCCCTGGTCTCATCCCGAGATGTACGACGAGGCGACGTTCTTCAATTACGAGCGAGATAAAGGACTGATCCATGAATTACGGATGGCGTTTCAAAAAAAAGCGGCTGGCTGAAATAGGGCCATTTGATTGCTTCACCAAGCAGAATACAAATAGAGGAAATCGTGTGGGCTACCCCAGAAAAGTTGTTGTAAACTTGTTTCTTTTCCTGGCTTTGCTCTTTTTGCAAACAGGCTGCTCCTCTACCCAGCGAACCTCCACGACCCTGCCCGAGCAAACCATAGCCATCACCTTTACCCCACAATATGGGGTGGATCCCGGGTACCAGAGCCTGATCGACGCCTTCGAAATGCAGAACCCCAATATCCACGTGCAGCTCATCCCGCCCCAGCAGGACATCCCTTCCGTGGAAGCACTGGTCTCCCAGGTGGATACCATCCTGCTGGGTACGGCGCTTGCCCCAGAAGACAGCCAGTTCGTCCTGGACCTTTCTCCGTTGATGACCAACAGCGCTTTCGACGCAGCGGCCTTCTGGCCGGATGCACTGCAGGGCTGCCAGGCCGGGGACGCTCAGAAGGGCCTGCCGGTTTCCCTCAGTCCCTCGTTGATCCTGTATAACAAGGCTCTGTTCGACCAGAAGGGGATTGCCTATCCCCAACCCGGCTGGACCTGGGAGGATTTCCGCGCCGATGTGCAGGCTTTGGCCGATCCGCAGGCGACCCCACCTCAATATGGTTTTCTCGATACCCCAACCCATGCTTTATTAAGCCCTTTGGTCGCTGAGACCCTGGCCACTGGCGCTACCCAATTTCAGCAATCTGCTGCCTGGCAGTGGTACGTCGACCTGGCCCACCAGGGAGCGATTGGAACGTACGATGCATCCCAAAATCAAGATGAAGTGACCGCCCTAATCCGTACCGGCCATATCGCAATGTGGATAGGCGGGGTGCTCAGCCAGGAAGTGAATGGCCAGGGAGCAGATTTCTCGATCGGCGTGGCCCCCTTCCCGGTTGGCGCTGAAGGGGATCAGACCACCATTGTGACGCCGACCTGCGCGGTCATCAGCGCCGGCACACACCAACCGGCCGCGAGTTGGGCCTAGTTGGCCTATCTCAGCCAGAACCTGCCACCCTCATCTGGCAGTTATGCTTTCCCTGCCGGTAAGCAGGCCACCGAAACCGGGGGTTACTTGCAGAAAATGGCGCCGGAAACGGCTGATGCGGTGCGCTACGGTCTGGAGCACGGCTGGTACGGCTGGTTGAACTCAGATTTCTCTTCGGTTAAAGCAGCTATCGACCAGGCCATCCAGACGGGGGCAGACCTGGCTGGTCTCCTGCCCAAGGACCTGGCGAGCGAGAACATGCAGATAGCTCTGCCAGGGACGGAGAGCTCCCCGGTGGTCGTCGCTCCACCGACCAGTACGCCGGCTCCTGCTACGGTGAGCAAACCGGCCGACGCACTAAGCGCGGTGTACTTCGCCGACCCCGATCTGCACGTCAGCCAGGAAACGGTCAAGCAACTGGCTGACGCCTTCAACCGCGCTCACCCGGACATGTACCTCGAGATCGCCACCGAGCGCACCGATTGGCAGGGCGGCTTTTTTGATATGTATGACGTGACCCACTTCGACTGCTTTGCCGAGCAGGGAGGAAGCCTTGTTACATGGATCACCGATCCAGCCCTGGATTTTGCCGGGAAAGTCTTGCCCCTGGACCCGTTGATCGATGCTAACAGCTCGTCCTGGCTGGAGGAGATCAACCCGGCGCTCCTGGAAGCTGCCCGGCTGGACGGCTCGCATTACAGCCTGCCGGTCGCGATAAAGCCTTACCTGGTCTATTACAACGCCGACCTGCTGAAGTCGCTGGGGTTGAAGGACCCTTCCCCGGACTGGACACCTCAGGATTTCTGGGCTTTAGCGACCCAGGCGGCTGCTCTAAAGACCGGCGTCTATGGTTATGCCCCTGCCCAGGTTTATCCTTTACAGAATTTCCTGAGCGATGCTCAATTGCTGGACTTTACCCAGACCTATCCGGATGCTGTTATCGACACGCCGGAAATGCTTGCCCTGCTGCAGCAACTGCAAGACCTGGCTGGGCAAAGCGCCCTCTTCCCATTGGATACCGGTGGGACGCTTTCAAACCGTGGGAACGTCATCGAAGGTCTTAATGCGATATTGAGCGGGAAGGTGCTGCTGTGGTTGTCTCAGTCTGGGCCAACTTATCAGCGCCAGGCGCCTGATTTTGAGGTCAAGGTGGCTGCGATGCCTGTCGAGCAAACGGCGTCCACTGCCGACAGCATTTCTTTGTATATTGCCCGCCAGGCGCAAAATTCGCAGGTGTGCTGGGCGTGGTTCAAATACCTGCAAGAACAGCCGGTCAACCTCTTCCAGGGCATCCCGGCCCGTCAGGCTGTCATTGATTCGAACGTATGGGCGGCCACGGTCGGCGAAGAAACCGCTGCAGTTTACAGGGCTACCATGGCCAAACTGAAAGTCACACCGGATTTGCTACCCTATCCTCCCCCACCGTTATTGCAGTGGTGGAATGATACGCTCGTCAGCGTGTACCAGGGTAAGGACCCGGCTCCGGTATTGCGAGGAACCCAATTCAAAGCGCAGGCCATGCTGGACTGCATGAAAGCTGAGGGTGTGTCGCCAACCAGTCCATCTGAAGAAATGTATACGACGGCCAATGCGTGCGCTCATCAGGTCGATCCGAATTTTCACAGTCAAACGGAATTATCTCAAACAGGGAACCATCCCTGAAAACAGGCATGAAGAGATTCCGCCGATGATAAAGGAAGCAACACAAACAAGTGGATATCGAGCTGGATAGAGTTGTGTCATGAAACGATATGAGCCGATAGGTAATCTGATGACGAAGAAAACGACTAAGGTTAGAGGTGTTCTGTGCTGGGCATCCCTGTGCGTTATTTTCAGCATCCTGGTTTCGGCCTGCCATCCGGCGATAGGCCCGCAAAATACCCCCGGCACCGTCGAAAAAATCACCATCGCTTTCGCCGATTTCAGTTCCTTTCAGGGCCAATACCAGCCTTTGATCGACGCATTCGAGTTCTGAGCACCCCACCATTACCGTGCAGTTCGTACCCATCGATGCGGCGTCCAGTGGAACCTCGGTTGACTATGCCCACCTGGCTTCCCTTGCCGATACGCTGATGCTGCCTACCCTACCGCAGGGAACGGACAGCTACGATTTTCTCGATCTGCTGCCGGTCCTCGAAGCGGATACGACCTTCGATACAGCGGATTACTGGCCTGGGTCTCTGGACGGCTGCCGGGTGGATGGACGCTTGATCGGGCTGCCGGCCACGGTTCAGCCGCTGCTGGTCATGTACGATGGCGCGGCTTTCGACGCGGCCGGGTTAGCTCGCCTGAGCCCGGGCTGGAGCTGGCAAGATTTTGAACAGGCTGCCCGCCGGTTATCCGGGACACAGGTCGGTATCCGTCACTTTGGTTTTGTGGATGGGGGCTGGCCGATGGGCTTGCTAGGCCCTCTGGCAGCGGCAACCTTGAGCCAGCCGGGTAAAAATAATGCGAACGACCTGTCCCAGGCGCTGGATTGGTATGTGTCCCTGGCCCAGGATGGGGGGATCCCTGTCCCGGCTCAAGAGGGAGCGTCTTCCACCTCCCAGGATTGGATTGACACTGGACAAACCGCCATGTGGGTTGACAGGCTATCTTCTTTGGAGCAACGGCGGCACGATATCGACCCGGCGGTAGGGATCGCCCCCTTCCCAGAAGGGGCAGGCGAGACAGGGAACCAGGCAACGCCGGCCAGCGTAGAATGTGTGCTGGTGAGCGCCGGTACGATCCACCCCAAGGAAGCCTGGTCCTGGTTACAGTTCCTCACCGCCCACCCACTGTCCCAGGCGGATCCAACGCGCATCATCCCGGCCAGGGTCGATACAACCCTGGCCAGCAACACCTGGTTGGGCCTGGACCAACCTGCTCAAGTTGCCCTCCGCTACGCGCTCGAACATGCCTGGTATGGCTCCAATTCGAACCCACTGTTCACTGACATCAACCGCGCCCTGCTCCAGGCCATGGCCGGAGAATCGCCCCTGGTGCAGGCGTTACAGGCACTTGCTTTCAACGAGAAGAAGACGCCTGTCACCGAGCAGGCTTCCCCGACCAGCGCCCCCATCGTCGTCATTTCACCTGAACCGACAGCAGAAGCCACTTTGCCATCTGGCGCCATCCTCGTCAACTATTACGTGGATTCCGACATTTCACAGGCCGGACTGGACGTGCTCCAACCGTTGGCGGACGAGTTTCACAAAGACCACCCGGATATCTGGATCCACCTGGCCGATTTACATAGCTCAAAACTACCTTACATCAATTTTGATATGTTGACCGAGAATTTCGATTGTTTCTCTTATCCATCTATGGGCTTTAATTTATCGAGCCCGTCTCTGGCCAGCCTGGAACCTTTGTTGGCTAAGGATGACGATGCTCGATCGCTGTTGACCGACATTCCACCTTCTCATTGGGCATTGAACCGGGTGAACGGAGAGCTATACGGACTGCCGGTATCCACCCGGCCACTGGTGATGTATTACAACAAAACCCTCCTGGCCAGCCTGGGACTGGAGCCCCCGGCGCCAGGCTGGAGCCTGGATGATTTCTGGGCACTGGCTAACGCGGTGGCAGCCAAGGCGCCGGCTAATACGGCCGCATCCGCTGAAATCTATGGATTTGTTCCTCTGGATGGCCGAGGATTCGTGAATTACCTGCTGACCTCGCAAGGGGTCCAACTGTACGATTTTTCGGCGACGCCGCCCAATATCAATTTCAATCAACCCGATGTATTGAATATCGTTTCTAAATTGGCTGATGAAGCTGCCCAGGGCGCTATTCCCGCAATCGACGATCCGCCCGATTACCGAAAGGGAAATGCTGGTGAACGATTGAATCTGGTCCAACAGGGTCAGGCAGCGCTGTGGATGGACCAGGCCGGCGGCGACAGCTCTCTTTTTCCGCCTGATCAAAGCCCCGATTTTGAGATTGGCGTCGTTCCTCTGCCGGCGACCGGCCGGCCGCTCGAACCGGATCAATCAGGCGTGTCCTTATTCATCTCTAAAAAGGCGCAGAATCCGGAAGCTTGCTGGGAATGGATGAAGTTTTTATCCGTTCACCCTGAAGCATTCCTGGGCATCCCGGTGCGCAGCTCGGCGCTGGATTCCCCGGAATTCAAAGCGCATGCCGGGGCAGACACCGCCGCAGTCTACCAACAGGTTTTGACCCAACCCCACCAGGACCCGTATCCAGACCTGGTCGAGAAATATCCCTCTTCTCCGCTTTATATTTGGTGGCCTGATACGCTGGCTTCGGTGTTCGAAGGGGCCTCACCGGCCCAGGCGCTGACCGAGTTACAAGGTAAGGCTCAGGCTTACCTGAAATGTATTTCTGCCGCTTCTGATCCCAACCAGCAGGATGCCTGGGTAGGCTGTGCAAAACAGGCCGATCCGGAATTTAAGTTGCCTTATGCCGATTAAAGGGTGTACCTCACAGTGTCGCAAGAAAATCCACCGGCTGTATGACCGGGAGGAGAGCAGGCTCATAGTCCTTTACATTTCGGGTAACGATGCAGTCCATTTTACCTTGCACCGCGGCCATATTTCTCATCCAAATGTTTCTTGTAATCCTCCATGGTGATACCTTGTGGGACTATTCCACTCAATCGGCGAACGATTGGCGTGATTTCGTAAGGGGATTGGGCAGGTATGCGCTGCAAGTAGGTTTCGATCAATTGAGTAAGTGTGGTGTTATTACGTGCGGCGTATTGTTTGGCATTTTCTAGCAGGTCACGTGGAACCCTGACCGTCAGTTTGGTTTCTTCCATGGTTGCTCTCCTGCCGTACATAATATAGCATTTTTGTACGGCTATCAAGAATTTCTTTGCGGCTCCAGGTTTCTAGTAGATGAATTTGAGCCATCCTAAAACAGTTCGAAAAACCAACCTTTTGCTGTCTGAAAGGATATTAACCATAGAGACAAATAATTCATACCTTAGGATCCTGTGTGGACGAAAAACAAGCGATTGAAAATCTCAAACGAGGCAACCTGGTTGGATTGGAAGTCCTGATCAGCCTGTACTATTTGCACGCGCTGCGCGCAGCCTACTACGTGGTGGGCGATCACGACCTGGCGGAGGATGTCGTCCAGAACGCGTTTGCCCGCATCGGCGAAACCATCCGTCAATTCGATGGCCGGCGTGCCTTCAAACCATGGTTCCTGCGCTGCGTGGTGAATGACGCCATTAAGATATCACAACGTCAAAAACGGTTCTTACCGATCGAAAGTTCAGCCGGTGAGTCTCCCTTATGGCTGGTCGACCCGGCTCCACTTCCCGAAGAACAGGTCGAGGATCGCGAGGCCAGCGAGGCCGTCTGGCAGGCGTTGAAGAAATTACCGCCCAACCAGCGGGCAGCCATCGTCTTACGCTATTTCATGGATATGGACGAGCAGGAAATGGCGCGCCGCTTGAACAGCCCGGTAGGCACGATCAAGTGGTGGCTGTACGCTGCCCGCAAACGCCTGGCTGCCATGATCTTGCTGGCTTGCTTGATCGCAGCCGGTCTGCTCATCACTACCCCCCAGGGGCGCGCGCTTGCTCAGGAGGTATTACGGTTCTTTACGCGGGCTCAAAGTGACAGCCTGCCAGTGCAACTCTGGCAGATGACCCCGCTTCCAACTGTCGTGGGGACGCCCACTTCCGACCCGGCGAGTATTATCGATGCCAACCAGACCATCGCAGACGTCGAGCAGCAAGCTGGGTTTAACGTACTGCAACCGGCATGGCTTCCGGATACCCTGTCTTTTTCCGGGGCATCTTACGACTCTGAGCTTCGGATTGCCAGGATCTTCTACCGGTATTGGGATACCAACGGACTCGTCTTGAGAGAGCAGCCTTTCCAAAGGACCGATGATTGTGACCTGTGCGGTATGGTCGGCGCCAGTGCTGACGTCGTGAGCCTGCAAATCGGCGACGTGACCGGGGAATATGCGGAAGGCGTCTGGAAATTAACTGACAACGGACCTGTCTGGCAGTCCGATCCATATATGAAGACACTACGTTGGGAAAAAGATGGCATCGCTTTCGAGCTACTCTACATGGGGCCACCGGGATCTGTGACCCAGGAAGATATGCTTCATATAGCGGAAAGTGTACAGAGATGAAACGACATATATCCAACCCAGTAAGAATCCTTGCTCGCCCGCTCATTGCATTTATTTTTATATTGCAGCTAGCCGCCTGTTCAAAAGCGCCCCAACTTGCGGCCAGCCCCGATTCGCAAGCGCAAGCCGTGACGATCACTTTCGCCGGCAGTGAATCCGATCAAAGTTTATACCAACCTTTGATCGACGAATTCCATAAGGTAAATACAACGATCAACGTACAGTTCGTGGTGCTTCCAGCTTCCTCCACCGGGTCTGCCACTGCCACCTCAGATTATTACCGCGCCCAGGCTTCCGCCGCCGATACCGCCATTGTAGGAGGCAGCGGAGCAGAAAAGGGCGACTATTTCCTCGACCTGGGACCTCAGATCGAAGCCGATGCTGCCTTCCAGCCGGACGATTTCTGGCCTGGCGCCTTGGGCGCCTGCCAGGATGGTGAAGGACACACCCTGGGAGCGCCGGTCACGGTCATCCTCACCGGCATCTACTACGACGAACAGGCTTTTGCGGATGCCGGCCTGGAGACGCCTAAACCCGGCTGGACCTGGGACGATTTTCGCCAGGATGCCACGATCCTGGCAAAGCAGACCGGGAATGCGGTGCGCTACGGTTATGCCGACCAACCCTATGCGGCCTTCAACTCGATCCTGGCCCCCTTCTTGAACGCCAATCTTGCGGAAAATAAGGGCGAGCTCGATCTCCAAGGGTTAGCTTTAACCGCCGGGTGGTACCTGGACCTGGCCAGGGCTAAGATCCTTTACCCGCTCACAGGGACGGACCTGAACCCGCAGGCTCAAAATGCCTGGAAAGCTTTGTTTGCCGACGCCGAATATCGTCCGGCTATGTGGGCCGGCAACCTGGCCGGCCCAGCTTTGGGAAACGATGCTACCGGCGCCTTTGCTCTCTCGCAGTTTGGCTTTGCTCCTTTCCCGGTGGCCGGAGAGGATCCAAACTTCAAAACGACACCCCTGCAGGCCAACTGCGCCGTGGTAAGTAAAGGCTCGGCTCATCCGGCCGCAGCCTGGGCCTGGGTGGACTTCTTGACCCACCATTGGGCTATTCAAAATAAGAGCCAATCGAATGAGCTGGTGCAGATGCCGGCCCGCCCGTCGGTCGCAGAGGCAGAAGGGTTCTGGACCAACCTGCCGGAGAAAGCCCAGGCTGCCGTACGCTTCGGACTGGAACATGGCAGCTACTTGAACCTCTATTACCCCATCGAGAGCGCCATCGCCGGGGTTTTTGAACAGGCTGCCAGGAACCAGGCCGATCTCACGACCCTATTGGAAGAGGAGAAATCCAGCCTGGCAGTTTCAGCTCTCCCCACGCCGAAGGGTACACCCCTGGCCACAGCCAGCCTGGCAGTCGCGACGCCGGTGACCACCCCGACGGCCTCGGAAAATGCGGCCCAAATTCGCTTTTACCTGGATGCATTACCAGGCGAGATGGACGCTCTCAATCCGCTGGTCGAGCAGTTCAACCGGGTGCATCCCGACATCGTGGTTCAAGTTTCAACCCGCTACAAGGCGGATCAAAACGAGGGATTATTTCAAAGCCTGGCGGGCCAGTTCGATTGCTTCGTCAGCCAAAATGACCCGGCCAATGCCTTAGGCCAGGTCCTCAACCTGAACCCATTTATGGAGAATGAAGACGCTTCTTTCCGGCAAGATTACGATCCGTCCTGGCTGCAAGCCTCCCAGAATCAAGGCCAGTTGCTCGATCTCCCTTTGGTCGCTCAGCCGGTGGTGATCGCTTATAACGCAGATTTGCTTGCCCGGCAAGGGCTGCAGCCGCCGTCGCCAGAATGGACCTTCGATGATTTCCTCAACCTGATCCAGGCAGTTACTTCCACTACCGAAGGCGACCAGACCTATGGTCTGCTACCCGACAGCCAATTGGTCAGGCCGGTTGACCTGTTGTTGGCCGGGCGTGGGGCGAATTGGTTGGATACGAGCGGAGAATTCCCGGTCGTCACCCTCGATTCCCCAGAGATGGCCTCTACTCTGACCTGGCTGGCAGGCTTATTTCATTCAGGTGAATTGTTCCAATCCAGCCCCGGCCAGGACTGGTGGCCATCGATTACCGCTGCCGTGACCTCTGGACAGGTCGCTTTCTGGACGGCGCTGGCAGGCGAGCCGGACGGTGGCTATTATTCCAACGCTGAAAAGCTGCCCTTCAAGGTGGGGATTGCGCCGCTGCCGGTCATGCCGGCGGGGGCCGGGTCCTTCCAGGAAAGCTTCGATAAGGGGATGTACATCTCCAGCAAGGCGAAAGCACCCCAGGCGTGCTGGACCTGGATGAAATTCCTATCCGAGCAGCCCGCCGTTTTTCAGGGTGTGCCGGCGCGCCAAACCGTCGCTACATCACCCCAATGGGAAGCCGGTGTCGGACCAGAAGTTGCGACGATCTACCGGGCAGCCGCGGCCCATGTCACTCGAAGTGGTAACTTTTCAATCTCACTCAATGAACGATATCTCCAGTTGCCTTTAGGGACCTGGGAAGGTCAGGCGAAATCCGGAGCTATGCAAGGTAATGACCCGGCGCCGCTGCTGGTCGATGCCCAACGCAAAGCCGATGCTTACCTGGCCTGTATGCAGGGCGTCGACCTGTCGACAATCGCCAAAACGGATCTTCAGGCCAAAGTGATGGCCTGCGCGAAGCAAGTCGATCCTGACTATTGACCAGTCCGACCGCAGCCACCGACATATCTGTGGTCGCCAGCAGCGAAGATTTTGTTCATTTAAATCTCGCCTTATGGCCTCAGCCGGTCACTCATCCAGGTGGGCCAGGAGATAGCGAATTCGGATCACGAGATCCCCTGGCTTTAAGACGGTCACATTCTTCCAGCCTGGCTGGAAATGGCGCTGGTTGAAGGTCGTTAGAAAACGACACCGGCTCTCGATGGCAGCCACGAGGATCGGCAGGTCCTCTGGATCGGCCAAACCCTGGTATCGCCCGAGGAGGGCGCGGTCGGGGTCCGCGATGATCTTCAGGCAGCGGTGGACTAACAACCGAAAAGCTGGCAAAGCTTTCGGAATCTTATCAAGCAGATTGCGCTCAACTTCAGTGATGACCTGGGTCGTACAGATGGCTTCAATCAAGGTGAGTTCAGACATGCGCAGAATCAGGTTGCTGGCGCTATGCTCGTTGGGTGAGGCCGAGCCAGCGAAAAGCACATCGGCATCAACGAAGACGCGTGGCTTATCAGGCTTCGCCGGTTCCATGGTTCTCGGCGTTGTAACGCAGACGCTGTTCGCGCAACCCTTGCAGCAGCTCTTCTGTACTCATCCCCGCTTCAAGGCGCACCTGTTCAATCTCCCTGGCCAACTCAGGGACTATCGGGACCAGCGGGGTGAGCACAAAAACACCATCCAGATCGACCAGGCGGAAAATGTCCCCGCTTTCGATCCCATATTTTTCTCTCAGTTCCGCCGGGAGGGTAATGACTCCCCGGTTTCGGACTTGAATCACGTCATTCATTCTTTACTCCTTACCGTAAGTCTGCCATTGCAGAAATTCAGTCAAATTATACAACATCTACCTGAAAACGGATTACGAGCACCTCCCCTGTCAATCTCTTTCTGAAAACCGGTTTCATCTATCAATCGAAAAAGTCTTCGTTGACAGCGAAAAGATCTGGGATAATCATTTCACTATCAATGTACAGAATTGGTAGTCCCACTTCATACCTGACCCAGACCCGGGAGCGTGAAATCCGCGCCCTGCGGGAGGGGATGGCGAGCCTGGGAGTGCAAGAAGGAATGATCCTGACCGGGATGAACGAGACCGTAATCCAGGAAAAAGAAGGCAAGATCGAAATACGTTCCCTGGCCCAATGGTTGCTGAATCCTATCTTTTTCAGTCATTAAATCATCTTATCTATAGACACCATTCACGTCACCATCGCTAAAGGAACCAACATGGATGAATATCGGGCCGTCGAGCTGCTCAAAGCCGGCAACCTGGAGGGATTGGAAGCGCTCGTCCGCCTGTTTTATTTCCAGGCGGTGCGTGTATCCTATTTAATTGTCCAGGACTCGGCTCAGGCAGAAGATATCGTCCAGGATTCGTTTATCCATGCCAATGAGAAGATCGCCCAACTTCATTCAGAGCATTTCGGTCCCTGGTTTATGCGCATGGTGGTTAATGCTTCGCTCCTGGCTGCAAAAAAACAGAAGCGAACTATCCATTTGGGTGATGAAGAGGAACCGGTCCAGTTCCTGGCCGCGTGGTTGGTCGATAAGCATCCATCCCCCGAAGAGATGGTTGAAACCGAGGACCTGCGCCAGGAAGTCTGGAAAGCCCTTGCTCAGTTGAAACCCGATCAAAGGGCAGCGGTAGTCATGAGGTATTTTTTGGATATGTCAGAGGCTGAAATAATGGACGAACTCCATGCCCCTTTATCAACCATCAAATGGCGTTTGTATGCCGCCCGGGAGAAGCTGCGTCCGTTGCTCGACCCTTTTAGACGTTCCTCCTCACCTTCAAACCCGGATCGGTCGCACGATCAGGAAGGCTGAGGAAAGGAGCAAGATGATGAAAGAAAAATCGCCGATCAAAGATATCCTCCTTCACGTGGCAGAAGAAAATGTCCGCCATGACTATGATCCCTGGGAAGCCGTCCAGCGCCGGTTGAAGAAATCCCAGGTTGGTCGAGTTGTCAATCAAAGCCGCCGGCCCGTTTTTTCGCTACAGCGCCCACAATTGGCCGGGCTGGTAGTTACGGCGCTGCTTTTATTATCCGGCGTCATCTTTCTGACCACGCCTGAGGGGAAAGTGGCTGCCGAAAGCTTCCTGCACCTGTTTGTGAACGCGGAGAAGGATATCCTGCCATTACCCACAGCAGCGCCAACCGGTGGGATTGTCCCAATCCGCACTGGCGACCTTCTCAGCCAGGCGATACCGACCCTTCAGCCAACCATGGAAAATGAAGCATATATTTACAACCTGACCCAGGCCGGTGTCGAAGCCCTGGCCGGGTACCCGGTGCGAATTTTGACAGGCGTGCCGGATGGCTTCCGGTTGGCCGATATCTCCTTTGACAAGCACACCCATGCGGTGACCCAACTCTACGATTACCTGCCTTTTGCCGGTCCATCCATCTCGATCCAGCAAAGCCCAACCCTGGAAATGCAGCCGATCGGCCCGAGCGCGATCATTAACCAGTTCCAGGTGAGCGACATCACCGTCGAATGGGTGGATGGGGGCTGGTTCATCCCGTTAGGCGCAGCGCAGCAAGAATGGGAGCCCGAATTGCCCATGCGCACCTTCCGCTGGGCTCAGGATGGTTATTTCTTTACCGTATGGTTCATCCCGACGACCCCCAACGGCCCGTTGACGATGGATGAGATGAAAGCGCTGGTTGAGACCATGATTGGCCTCCAGTCGACTACGCCACAAAATAACCCCTCACCCTTCCCTCTCCCAAAGGGAGAGGGTTCAGATAAATGAGGAGGAGATATGGGCAAGAATAAACTCGTACAGCTCTTATTGATCGGATGCGCCATCCTTTCCTTGTTAACCGGGTGTTTCTCCACCAAACAAGGGCCGACCTCATCAACCCTGGCAGCCGGTGTAACCTTGACGCCAACTACTGCCCCGACATTGACCGCTACACCGGCCCCCACCCTGGTTCCAACCCTCACGATCACGCCTACACCGATGCCTGCACCTGTTACCAGCCTGGTACCGGTAGGAGCCAGCCTGCGGATTTCAAAAGGCCCCCTCGGGTTCACCGATTTGTCCCCGGATGGGAAAACGCTCCTGGTCGGCAGCCAGATCACCGTCTGCGCCTACCAGATAGCGGATGGTAAGGAAATTTGGTGCCGCACGACCGGCGCGGTGGATGGGAGCACCTTGCGTGGCCTGGCCTACAGCCCGGATGGCAAGACTTTCTTAACCGGGCTGGAAAATGGTCTCCTGATCCTGTGGGACAGCGCTTCCGGGAACCCACTCTGGGCCATCCCCAATATCAAGCTCAACACGGCTGCCTGGTCGCCGGATAACCTCCGTATCGTCCTGTCTTCCCAGGATTTGTTCTTGCGGGTTCTGGACGCCAGGAATGGGAACCTGGCAGCGACCATCCAGCTCAACGGGATTCCTCCGACCGTGTTGCGCTGGTCACCGGATGGAAAGACCATTGCCAGCGGAGATGACACCGGCGCGATTACCCGGTGGGATCCCCAGACCGGCAAGGTATTATCCACCCGGCATTATTTTCCCGATGGGCAGCTCGTTACCAGCCTGGTATGGACGCCCGATTCAAAGATGATCCTGGCAGGATCCAGTTCTGTCTCATCTTCCTCGGACTGCATCCCAGGGGGATCCGGTTTTACTTCATGTTCTTACGACGGAAACGTGACCTTGTTCGACGCAGCCACCGGCGCAATAAAGTGGCAAGTAGATGCGAAATACCAGGTGCATGGGTTGGCGCTCAGCCCGGATGGATCGACCGTACTGGCCCGGGTTGGAGACTATATTGGGAACCTCTATGACGTTAATGATGGGAAACTAATTCAATCCATTATTACTTACAGGGCGCTGGGGGCTTTCTGGCAACCGGACGGAAATGGCCTGTATGCCATAGATTGGTCCGGGGACCTCTTCGCCTTGAGCCTTTCCGGACAGCAACTGGCAAAAACCCCTATAGAAGGGTATTACGACCTGGTCGATTTTGCCTGGTCCCCGGACAGCTCCCAACTGGCTGCCAGTTCGTCGGGTGGGCCGGTCATGATCTGGGATACCGCCAGCGGTAAGCTGCTCAGGACTTTTCCTATCGCCGAGACGGGGCCTATTGCCTGGTCCAAGGATGGAAAATCGATTAGCGTGTTTAGCAGGCCGGTCTTCGGCAACCCCTATGTAAGCATTTTGGATGCACAGACCGGCGACCAGGAACAAAAACTAAATGTTATCGGTCAGGTTGGAGATGTGTTAGCCTGGTCTCCGGATGGCAGCCTGCTGGCCGTCTTAAGCCACGATGCCAGCACGGATGGCGCCTGGTTTAGCTCGATCGTCATCTGGGACACAAACACCTGGAAGGTCTTTCAAATCATCCCGACCCACGATTATTTATCCAAGAATCGATTGGTCGATATTGCCTGGACGCCAGATGGAAAAACGCTGGCTGGGGTTGGCGGGATTTACCAGTGGGATATCGCCACCGGAGAGCAAATTGCCAACGGGCCCATGAACGTTTTTAGCAGCCTGAGCCTGTCGCCGGATGGTATCCATTTTGTCACCAATAATGGATATATATTGAAGCTTCAGAATCGTCTTGGCGGCTTTATGTTATCGACTACAAGCAATCGTGGACCTGTAACGAGTGCAGCATTTAGCCCTGACGGAAAATACCTGGCGTCTGGTGGGGATGCGATCGTCCTGCATAGTCCTGAAGACGGCAAGATCCTGGTCACTCTGGATGGTTATGCCGACCAACCCGAAAAGTTAGAATTCAGCCCGGATAGCAAGATGATTGCTTCATTGTCGAAAGAGGATGGCACGATCATTTTGTGGAAGGTGCCATAGGTTGACCAGCAGTCTGACGAAAGTCGGAGGGAATTATGCACAGTAATATTTACAAAGGATTCGGTCTATTTCTCCGCATCTGGACCATCCTGGCATTGCTCTTGATGGGAGCCTGTTCCACCAACAAAACAGCGACTCCCCCATCCGTGACCGGCTCTCTGGCTTCATCTTCCACCGGAGCACCCAACGCCAGCGACACACCTTCCAACGCCACCCCGGACGTGAATGCCGGCAACGTGACGATCACTTTTGCCAATTTATCCATGAATGATTATACGGATTTCAAGGCTTTGGCGGACGAGTTTCACCGCCAAAATCCCTCTATTACCGTTGTGGTGATTCCCAATGATCATCGGGCTCCACTTAACCTGGAAGATTACGCCAGGCAGGCGGACGTGGTCTACCTGGATGGGTCCAACCCTGCCATGCTGCCAGGTTTTCTATCGTTGCAGCCGCTGCTGGATGGCACCCTGGATTTCAAGCCTGACGATTTCTGGCCGGGTTCGCTCACCGCCTGCGAGAATGACCAGGGGATTCCGTACGGCCTGCCCCTGGTCGTCGAGCCTCTGGGCATTTTTTACGACCCTAAGTACTTCGACCAGGCTGGTGTGGCTTACCCCCAGCCAGGTTGGACCTGGGAGCAGTTTGAAGCGACGATCGACCAGGTCTCTGGATCTACCAGTGACGGAGTGCCGGTCTACGGGCTGGTAGATGGGCCTATGAACTCTATCCTCGGTACCCTCATCAACAAAGCGTTGGTCGCTGGCAATGGCCGGCTCGACCCGCAAGCCACTGCCTCAAGCCTGGATTGGTACGTGCAGCTGGCGAAAGCGCACAAGCTATACCCGGTTCCGGTCGAGACTGGCAGTGAAGGCGCTACAGCTTATAAAGCCATGGGGGAAGTGGTCAACGGTATTAGCGGGGGCAAGGCAGCCATGTGGATCGACATGCCGCAAATCGCCCTGGGCCGCCCGCAAGGCAGCCGCAGCGCCTACATGCCCTTCCCTGTCGATCCGGCCGACGATCACACCACGCCCATGTCCGTCACCTGCGCGGCGATCAGCTCGGGGACCAAGGCTCCCCAGGCGGCCTGGGCCTGGTTGGACTTCCTCTCCCGGCGCGACCTGTCCGGCATGGTCCGCCCGAACAATCCCGGCTACTTGACCGCCTACCTGCTGCCGGGACGCCAATCCTTAACCGGGGGTTCGGCTTTCTGGAGCAGCCTGGACGCTGTGCAAAGAAACGCTCTATCCTACGCTTTGAACCACGCCTGGTACACTCCCGCCGTGCCCTGGTCTTATTACACGATCACCGCGAACGTCGAACAGGCCGTCGACAACGCTGTCCATTCTGGAGTAGACCTGGCTACTGCCCTTCAGGGCCTGGTCCAGTTACCGGCGCCGTCTGAAGCTGGCACAGC
The DNA here is from genome assembly GCA_963781665.1 of uncultured Chloroflexia bacterium. Classification (GTDB taxonomy): domain Bacteria; phylum Chloroflexota; class Anaerolineae; order Anaerolineales; family Anaerolineaceae; genus JAJYIW01. Next base: position 89,092 of record CAWAGA010000001.1, on the reverse strand, counting down.
TACGCCAACCGCCGGCCCGGTGGTGCTTAACACAGCGCCGGTCCCAACCCCAACCGTCGCTTCAACCGGATTGACCATTCACTTTACAGCCGCCTATTTTGACGTGAATACGAGCTTTACGCCTTATATTAATAGAAAGAAGAACCTGAGTGCCTTGGCAGCTGACTTCAAGAAGGCTCACCCCGAGATTACCGTCCTCTTCTCGACGGATTATGCTTATTCTAACGACGGTAATGATTTCCAGGCCCTGGCCCAAAGCAGCGACTGCTTCGAATTCTTTGGCCCGGGCATGATCTACCAGTCCCTGGATGAAAGCAACTTGCTCGACCTGGCCCCTTTCCTGGAGAACGAATCCGGCCTGCTGAACGATTTTTACCCGCAGTTCGTAAAGCCTTTCGAAAACGAAGGCAAGCTCTACGGCTTGCCGGCTGATGTGGGCATCTCCTATATCGGTTACAACGCCGACCTGCTGACCCAACTGGGGATCCCTCTCCCGAAAGAGGGCTGGACGGTGGACGACCTGATTTCGATTGCCAACCAGGCAGCCAACCTATCCGCCACGCCGCAGGTCTACGGCTATTTTGACTCGCAGCTCTATCTCTTCCACGCCCAGAACATACCCTATTACGACGCGTCGGTCCAGCCACCTGAGGCTACTTTCAACCGCGACGAGCTGGCCGGTGAACTAGCCAGGCTGGGGCAGCTTTATCAGAATGGCGCGGTGATTTCGATCAAAGCTTTCGATTATACCCATTACAGCGACATCGCCCAGGGCCGGGTAGCCTTGTGGATCACCAACGGCTCCCAGAACTACAACGTTGCGCCTGGTGGTGAGGTTGACGGAAAGAATCCGATCTATGAAAGTGACTTTCCCTTCAAGGTGGGATACGCTCCCTTGCCGCTGCTGGCATCCGGCGAACCCTCGAGCATGTTTTCGACCGTGGTCGGCTACTATATCTCCAGCCATACCACCCAGGCCAAAGCTGCAGCCTGCTGGGCCTGGATCAGCTATTTATCCAGCCGTCCCGGTATCTTCGGCGGGTATAGTCCAAGACAATCAGTTCTGCCCGAAGAGGGCGTCGGCCAGGACCCGGCGCAGTTTACCGTAGTCCAGGAAGCCATCCGGCAGTACAACCTGGAAGGTTACCAGGATCTCTACGATCCCATCTTGTGGGCTTATTTAAGCGAAATGGGCGGCCCACTCTTGGCTACCGCCAATGGAGGGGATGTCCCCGCGGCCCTGGCAAAGGCACAGCAAGAATCGGATGAATACCGGTCCTGCCTGGCCAGGGAAGACCTTAGCGGGTTGAACGACCAGCAGATCCACAAACTGGCCCAGGCCTGCTTCGCTCCGTTCATGCCGCCAACCCCGGAGCCGCCGGAGTAGGAAGAATTACGGTTAACCGCAGTTGAATAAAAACGCAGAGTCATTACAATGAAATTGAGATACCTGCACAATCAATCTCTACTTCAAAATGAAATAGATTAAGTTCCTCATGGATTCCATAATGGATTGTAAGGTAAATACCTCTATGAAATTTTCACTCAAAAAACAAGTTGTCTTGCGAGGATTAACGCTTATATTGATCATAATCATCGTCTCTGCTTGCGCTCAGGCAGCACCTCCGAATCCCACCCAGGTAAGTGGCTCAGGCACCGTCTCGATCAGCTTTTTTGACATGCAGCCGGGACAAGGCATCGATTACCAGGCCCTGGCGAACGTCTTTCACCAGCAGAACACCTCAATCATGGTCAACGTGATCAAGCAAGATCACCCGGCGCCATTGCAAGATGCCGATATAGCCAAGCAGGCCGACGTGGTCTTCCTAACCGGCTCCAACCCATCCACCCTGCCCGGTATGCTCCCGCTGCAGCCCCTGATGGAGCAAGCAACGGATTTCAACCTCAACGACCTCTGGCCTGGTTCGCTAACGGCCTGCGCGGATGCTCAAGGCAACCCTTATGGGATACCGCTGACCCTGTTCCTGAAAGGGGTCTATTACGACCCGCAGGTCTTCGACCAGGCCGGGATCGCTTACCCGCAGCCCGGCTGGACCTGGGAGCAGTTTCGCCAGACTATCGCCCAGGTATCAGGGACGAATGATTCGGGTAACACTCGTTACGGCTTTGTCGATGGTCCCCAGGGCTGGGTCCTGCAGTTGCTCCTGGAGAAACAGCTCCTCACCAAAGATGGGAAACTCGATCCTCAGGCTGTTGCCGCCAGCCTGGATTGGTACGTCCAGTTGGCTAAAGACCAAAAGCTGTCTCCGGTGCCGCATCCTGATCAGCAGGGCGGCTGGTCGGGGGAGGTGCTGTCCCAACCGGTGCGCAGCGGGCAGGCTGCTATGTGGGTCAATTCGGTGCAATCCGAGACGGCAAACCCTCTCGTCCACGGCGGCAAATATGCCCCTTACCCGGTCGACGCGGCGGACGACCACACCACCCCGGTCTCGGCAGCTTGCGGAGTAATCAGCGCCGGCTCGCAGAATCCCCAGGCAGCTTGGGCATGGCTGGCGTTCCTCTCCCAGCAGGACCTTACAGGAGGCGCGGACAGCGGCCTGCTGCCGGCAATTACCTCCCTGGCGGAAACTTCGCCTTTCTGCTCCGGTCTGAGTGCGGAACAACGCAGCGCCATGACGTACGGATTGGAGCATGCCTGGTATTATCCACCGGGATTAGGATCTCTCCCCTTCACCGTAATGCAGGCAGTAGCCAATGCCATCTCTTCTAGGGCCGATCTTGAGGCAGCCCTTCAGCAGATTGCCGAAACATCGGATTCAACCAGACCTACGCCAACAGTCGAGGCGGCAGTGGTGAATACACCTCAGCCAACAACCGCTCCAGAAATCGAGACGATTAGATTTCTCGCAAGTGATAGTCTCGGAGACACAGCTGCTTGGCTCTCAACTTTACAGACCTTGATCACCGACTTCGAAAAGAACCATCCAAACATCTTGATCAACTATGTGCCGGGCCCCAGCGGTCCCCTCGAATACAATCTACGCTATAGGGCTCAAAACTACGACTGTTTCACCGCCTTCAGGCCTGATACAAACCAGGAGCCCTTCCCGCAAAACGATCTGCTCGATTTGAGCCCTTTGGTCGCATCAATGCCTGCCTTGAGGGATGATCTCAACCCTGCTTTCCTCGATCCATTCGAGAAATCGGGCCAGTTATACGGGCTGCCGGCAAGCGTTGATATCACTTTCATTGCCTACAATGCCGATCTTCTGAGCCAACTGGGGCTGAACTATCCGGATGAGAATTGGACTTTTGATGAGATGTTAACTCTGGCGGCTCAGGCTGCAAATCCTGATGCACAACAGCCGGTTTACGGACTGGTTGCAAGCTTTGAGTATTTGCTAAACGCAGCGGGGACACAATGGTACGATCAGTCGGTTTCGCCGCCTCAAGGGCTGTTCAACACCCAGGAAGTCGTCAAGGGGTTGGATTGGATCAACCAGCTTTATCTGAATGGAACGGTTCTACCGCCTTATGGACCAACTCTGCCTGATCGCCTCAAACCGGCCAATTACCCGGATTATACCCAGGCCATCGCCAATGGGCAGGTAGCCATGTGGACCACCGCGGGTATTTCTATTTATAATCAAAACCTTCCATTTACGGTTGGATATGTACCCTTGCCAGGACTGTCGTCCGAATTCAGTATGGGTGATTTAGCAATGATCCAGGGTTACTACATTTCAAGTCATACCCAAAACCCCCAGGCTTGTTGGGAGTGGATCCAATACCTGGCAGACCAGCCGGCGGTTTTCGGAGGATATAACCCGCGCTTATCGGTTCTGGCAAAGGAGCCTGTGACTGAGGACCCGGATCGGTTTGCTGCTGTTCAGGCTGCAATCAAGGCGTATGTGAACAATTCAACGCTTGTAAATCTAAAAAACGATCCATTGATGTGGCCTTACCGGGATATTTGGTTGTATGCCATAAGATCTGTATTACAAAGCAAGGATATTGCCATCGTACTGGCTGATGCGCAGCAGAAAGCTGATGGCTATCTGACGTGTATCTCTCAGATAGATTTGAACGGGATGGACCTCCAACAACAACGTAAGCAGATGAACAGCTGCTACCAACCAGTAGATAATGTCCAACCATGAAAGCTGATGTAACGGGATGGGAGCATTGAAAGCGGATACCGAAAGATATCTGGTGAAAGTCATAGGCCTGCTGGTCATCCTGGGACTGATGGGGATGGCTGCCTGTTCACGCGCCACTCCTGTAAGTCCCACCCAACCGGTCGGGGCAGGGAATGTGACCATTACCTTTGCCATCGACACGTCCCAGCGCAGCCGGTACCAATACCTGGCAGACGCCTTCCACCGGGAAAATCCTTCCGTCACGGTCCAGATCGTCACCCCGTCGGGAGGCTTCGACCTCTGGAACGCCGAGGACCTGGCGTCGCTGGCCGAGGCGGCCGACACGACCCTCTTCATGGGCGGCCGCCAGCGCCTGCTGAACAACGCCGGTGATTTCCTGGATGTTAGCGCCCTGATGGACGGCGACGCCGCTTTCGAGCCGGCCGATTTCTGGCCGGGATCTTTGGCTGCCTGCCAGGACGGGCAAGGCCGTACGCTGGGCATCCCGCTGGCCCTGACATTCATGGGCTTGTTCTACGATGCCAGCGCACTGCAAGATGCCGGGATATCGCCGCCGGCGGTGGGCTGGACGATGGACGATTTCCGGGCCATGGGCCAGGCGTTGGCTGCGACACAAACCGGTTCGCTCCTCCTCGATGCGAATGCCTGGCAGGGCTCACTCCTGGCGCCGGCAGTCGATGCAAGCATTCCATCAGCCGGAGGTGAGATCGATGCATCTGGGATTGTCCAGGCCGCTCAGTGGTACGTCGATTGGGCAAAGCAAGGGGCCCTCACCCCCTTCTCGGCGACCGGCAGTACAGAAGGGATGGCCAATCCCCACCCTGTTTTCTGGGTAGGCGCTTTGAATGCCAGCCTGCCGGATGGCAGCGACCGGCCAGCTCTGGGGAGTTATCAGATAACCCATTTTCCGCTTATCACCGCGAACGGTGAAGAGGCCGGTTCTAATCCTGTCTGGCTAAACTGCGCCTTAATCAGCGCCGGGACGAAGCACCCGCGCGAAGCCTGGGCCTGGATTGCCTATCTTTCCCGGCAGTGGCCGGACGCGGACTTGCCCTCCGGAAGCATCCCGCCGTCCATCCCGGCCCGCCGGTCGATGGCCGAAGCCCAATATCCCTGGAATGATCTTCCGCAAGATGCCCAGGCAGCCGTCCGCTTTGGGTTGGAGCACGCCTGGTACGGCAGTAACGATCCCCAGGTCTTCGTTACAGTTGGTGATGCGATTACCGCTGCACTGGCCGGCTCAGCCCATCTGACAGAAGCATTGGCCCAGGCGGTGGTCTCGCCATCGCCCACCCCACGCTCCGCCCCCTTCGTTGTGGCCAGCCCGGCACCTCAAGAGACCGTCGGGTCCGGGAGTCAGGTGGTACGCTACCTCTATCCCAACTTCCCAAACAGCGGCCAGGTCTATCGAAAGCTTGTCGCTGAATTCCAGAAGGCTCACCCGGACGTGACTATCCAACTCATGAGTGACTTCACCTTTCGAGGCGACCCCCTGCCTTCCCTGGTCCAGGATTACGACTGCTTCAGCTTCGGCGAGCTGGTGCAAAATTCCGACATCACCAGGCTGGCGGACCTCTCGCCCTTTTTGGATCAGCAGGGGAGCAGCTTCAGCGCCGACTTCTATCCCGGCCTGCTGGAATCCCTCACCGTCGATGGCCATCTCTACGGATTGCCGGCCGGCAACGGGGTGTACCTGGTACACGTCAACCTGGACCTGCTCAACCAGCTTGGTCTTGCTTTGCCCTCCGTGGACTGGACGGTCGACGACCTCATCCGCTTCATCCAGCAAGCTCCCATGGAGCCGTTGGGTGAAACGACCTACGCCTCCGCCGGGATGGAAAGTTACCTGCTGGCCGCTAGGGGCGCCGGATGGGTCGACTACTCCCAGGATCCTGCCCCGGTGACTGTCGACAGCCCGGACAGCGTTCAGGCCGTCCGCTGGTTAATGGACCTGTTCGACAGCCGGGTGGTATTCCCTTTGAGCCAAAATTATTACGACGACATGAACCAGGCCATTTCCGCCAGCCAGGTGCTCCTGTGGATCAGTTCCTCGGAGGCTCCATCCTCCTATTCTTTCCCGGTGGCCGTCCTGCCCATCCCGCAGATCGCTGCCCAGGATGTTTATACCACCGGCCGTACGGGAGTGTCGGCCAACTTCATTTCGCCGGACAGCCCGGTCAAAGCGGCCTGCTGGGATTGGATCCGCTATCTATCCGACCAACCGGAAGCTGCGGCGGGGGTCCCGGCCCGTGCCTCGGTCGTCCGTTCGGAGGAATATACCGCCCAGGTCGGGCAGGATACCACCAGGGCGGTGGACGTCGCCCAGGGCAACAGCCAGTTGGCGTATATCCCCTTTACCCACATCCCGGTAACAAAATGGACCTGGCAGGCCTTGATGCGCGCTTACCAGGGAGAAGACGCCCAGGCCGTATTGAGTGAGACCCAGTACACGGTGGAAAGCTATACCCAATGCCTGGCCGGGAAGGGCTTGCTGACACTGGGCTTGTATATGGTAGTGGGCGACGATCCGCGGATCGATACGATCAACCAATGCGCCAAACAGGCCGACCCAGGATACCAGAGTCCAGATTTTCCATGACCGGGCTGGGTTTCAATTCTTCGGAAAAGCGCCTGAAAATGCACCACGGAATAGCGGTCAATACAGTGTAATTCAAATTATAATAATTGAAATTACACTATCATAAGGATTTCTAATGATTGAACAGCCCTTGTTTGTCGGCAGAACCGCAGAATTGAACCTGTTGGACGAGCTTTATGCCAGCCGCAAATCGGAATTTCTGGTGCTGTATGGCCGGCGCAGGGTAGGGAAAACCAGGTTGTTGACCGAATGGCTGACGACCCGAGCGATCAAGCCCATCTTTTTCGTATCCGAGCAGGATTCGAAGGAATCGCTGCTGCGCCAGTTTTCTCAAATCGTGTACAAAAAGGCATTCCCGGCCTTATCCACCCCAGGCACATTTTCGTTCGCCAATTGGGATCAGGTCTGGAATCAGATTGGCGAGCTGGCGAAACAGGAAAGATTGGTCGTGTTCATCGACGAGTTCACCTACCTTTTGGCCGCCGATGCCGCTCTTGCCAGTAATTTGCAGCGTGCCTGGGATGCCATTTTGGAAAATACCAACATCTTTCTGTGCATTTCCGGCTCGCACCTGGGGATGATGGTGCGCGGCGTTTTATCTGGAACCGCCCCGTTATACGGAAGAACCACTGCCAAAATGGAATTGAAGCCGCTTCCCTTTGGCCTGACAAAATCGTATTTTAGTCGTTACCCGGCCGCGGAAAGGGTGATGCTATATTCTGTTTTTGGCGGAATTCCCCATTACTGGCGCTTGATCGACCAAAAAAAATCGATTTCAGACAACATCAAACGGTTGTTATTATCACCGGGCGGGAACCTGCGAGATGAGCCGCGCATTCTCTTGAACGATTACCTCAACGAACCCAATAATTACATCGCGATCCTGCGGGCCATTGCGAATGGATATGCCACGCCTAAGGAAATCGAAACCTTTACCGGAATTCCTACTCTCCACCTGCCGCAATACATTTCAAACCTGGCAAACACCGGATATGTAGCGAAGAAATTACCGGTGACCGCCGGCCCATCTTCAAGAGCAGGCCGGCATTTCATCACAGACCCCTTTTTACGGTTCTATTACCGTTTTATTCAATCCAGGTTGACTCAGTTGGAAATGGGCGAAATTGACCAGACCCTGGCAGAGCTCCAGAAGCACATGGTGGATTACATCGGCGCCCACACCTGGGAAGAGATTTGTCGGGAATGGACCCTGCGCGCCAGCAACCGCGGGATTTTACCCCTTTACCCCGACCGGGTCGAAAGCGACTGGGGAAAAGATTACCAGGTGGACGTGGTTGGGATCAATTCGATGAAAAAGAATCTAATTTTGGGTGAGTGTAAGTGGATCAAGGAGCGTGGAAAAGCAGCGATTTTACAGGAGCTGGTCGAGAAAAAAGCGATCAAAGTGGTGCCAACTGCCGGGAACTGGCAGGTGTTTTTCCTGGGGTTTTCACGCGAAGGTTGGAATGAAGCTGCGGTTGATTATGCCAGCAAAATAGACCAGGCGATACCGGCGGAAACAAACTGGCAAATCCAGGGAATGCGCTTGCTCACCCTGGATGATGTGGATACTGATTTGCATGCATGGGCGAGTGCATGAATAATGCAAAGGGATGGGAATGATGAAAGGGAATAGCGGTAGCTATCTGGTGAAAGTTATCTGTATGCTGGCCATCCTGGGGATGGTCTCAATGACCGGCTGTCCGCGAGCCGTACCTACCAGCTCCACCCAGGAAGGTAGCATAGGCAACGTGACCATCACCTTTGCCGATCTCCAGATGGACCAAGGCATCGATTACCAGGTACTGGCGGATGAATTTCATAGGCAAAACCCATCGATCACGGTCTCCGTGATCGAGCAAGACCACCCAGCGCCGCTGCAGGATGCGGACATTGCCAAACAGGCCGATGTGATCTTTCTGCCAGGCTCTAACCCCTCAACTTTGCCCGGCATGCTCCCGCTGCAACCCCTGCTGGAGACCGCAACGAACTTCGAAGCCAACGATCTCTGGTCGGGATCAATGACCGCCTGCTCGGATGCTCAGGGCACCCCGTATGGGATACCGTTAACGCTATTCCTGGGAGGGGTGTACTACAATCCCAACCTCTTTGACCAGGCTCACATTACTTACCCCCAGCCCGGTTGGACCTGGAGCCAGTTCCGGGAAATCATCTCCCAATTGGGCAGCACCGCTAATAACCAGACCATCTATGGTTTTATGGACGGACCCTATGGCGATATCCTGGATCCCTTGCTGGCACAACAGCTATCTGACAATGGAGGTCAAGTAGATGCCCAGGCAATGGCTACCAACCTTGCCTGGTATGTGCAACTGGCTAAGGACAAAAAGCTGTACCCCTCCCAGCCGGCGGTCAACGGCGTCTTCCATTTGGATGACATGACCCAACTGTTGAAAAACAACCAGGCCGCCATGTGGCTCAGCACGACCGATATCCGCCAGGGAGCCTATCTGCCCTACCCGGTGGATCAACCCAGCGACCACACCACCCCGGCCTATGCCAACTGTGGGGCGATCAGCGCCGGGACGAAGAATCCCCAGGCTGCCTGGGCCTGGCTGGAATTCCTCTCGCACCAGGATCTTAGCGGGGATCGCACGAGCGGGATGCTGCCCGGACGGCAATCGCTGGCAGAGGCTTCTCCTTTCTATGCCAGCCTGACCGATCCAGAAAAAAGCGCCTTACAATACGGCCTGACTCACGCCTGGTACTACCCACCTGGACTGGGAGATACCATCTATTCTCTTGAACAGGCCATTGCCAACGCCATCCAGAGCAATACGGACCTGGCCGCTGCCCTCCAGGAAGTGGCTTCCTCAGCCCTGGTTCAGGCCCAGGCTACACCCACGCCAACCCCTCCGCCGGTGGCACTCAACACCCCTGTAGCGACCCCTACTAACCTGCCGGAAAACACAACCGCCATTACATTCACCGGAGGTTTATTTCTGATAGATTTTTCAAAATCCTGGAAGGCCTCGGAAGATACTCGCAAGGCTCTTATTTCAGAATTTGAGAAGCTCCATCCAGATATCAAAGTCCTTTACAATACGGACATCAATCGCCCCGAGCTTCCTAAAGATGCCCCGTATTGGACCGCATGGGATATTATCCAGACTCTGTCCCAAGACAGCGACTGTTTCGAATATGACAGCCCCTTGTCGAGCTCTTTTTCTCTATCCGAATCCGGGAGGGATTTGTTGGACCTGGCGCCCTTCCTGGATGCGGATCCGGCTATGAAAGCGGATTTTTTCCCCGCCTTCCTCAAGCCGTTCGAGTTGGACGGGAAGCTTTATGGCCTGCCAGCGGGTGTCGACGTGGAATACATCGCGTACAACGCCGACCTGCTTACTAAACTGGGCATCCCCTTACCCCAACCCGGCTGGACGTTCGACGACCTGGTCGCGATCGCTTCCCAGGCGGCGGACCAGTCCGCCGATCCGCCCATCTACGGTTTTGGGGATGATAATAATTATATTTTCCATTCCCTGTCCGTTCCCTATTATGATACATCCGTCCAACCGCCCAGCGCTGCCTTCACCAGCGATGAAGTCGTCCAGGCTTTCACCTGGATGCAGCAACTTTTCCAGAAAGGGACGCTGAATATCGTGGCTTCTGCCGGCGCCGGCTTTCTGGACTATCACAATAAAATTTTGAATGGCCAGGTGGCTATGTGGGCTACCAATGGCAACTGGAATTACAACCCCGATCCATGGCAGGCTGAAGATCAGCCTATTTTTGAAGCGAACTTCCCATTCAAAGTCGGTTACGTCCCTTTCCCACTGCTGGCTTCGGGCAAGTCCCTCGATAATAGCCGGGGTTTCGTGGGTTACTATATTTCCAAGCACACCACGCCGGCCAAGGCCCAGGCCTGCTGGGACTGGATCCAATACCTGTCGGACCGCCCCGGCCTGTTTGGAGGAATTCAGCCCACGCCAATCGGTAATGCCCAAGGATGATTTCGGCCAGGACCCGGCCCGGTTTGCGGTGGTGCAAGAAGCGATGAAGCAGTTCAACCCGGCATCGGGTTATGAGGATTTTGACAACCGGCAGTTGTTTGCCTATGTGAATGAAATGATCGGAGCTTTAGCCAGCATATTCAAAGGAGGCGATGTCAGCACTGCCCTGGCGGAAGCGCAGCGCTTGTCGGATGCTTATCGGACCTGCATTGCGCAATATGATCTGACCGGTCTACCCAATTACCAGATATACAACCTGGTCATGGGTTGTTACACCACCCTTCGACCCATCCCCACAGCGCCGCCTTAATCATAATACCAGGAAGTTGCTATTTTTAGTTAAGTAGACGAAAATGATGTAAAAGTCAGTTATTTTCCATTCTTTAATATATATTTGTGGCTTCCCTGAAAAGGCCGTCAACGAATGGTAAAAACGAATAAACGAATATATGATTCTAAATCTGCAAATAGGTCTACAAGTGTGACTATATATGTGGAAACGAAATTCTTTTATTCGTTCACTTTATTCATTGACGGTAGATCAATCCACTTTTTTCAGAAGCTTCATCTGTTTTCACCTGTGCATACTTATCATCCTGTAACGTGCGCCATTGGCCAAGTGGCAGGCTTCCTATTGACCTGTGCCTGCAGCACCCTGCGCATACCCGCAGGGCAGGCAGGTGCAGGCATCTGTGGTTCCAATGTTCTTCTCTGACCTCTCCTTCATCTTCAAGCGCCTGTGGCGCCAGCGGGGACTGGTAGCCTGTGTGGCCCTGGGCCTGGTCCTGGCCACCGGTCTGGCGGTCACCATCCCGCTCTACGCCGACGCGGCCAACTACAACCTGCTCAACACCGCCCTGGCCTCTTCCGCTGCCCAGACCCACCGCCCGCCCTTCACCTTCATTTTCAACTACGTGGGAAGCTGGCACGGGCCTATCTCCGTCTCCCAGTACAATCCGGCTAACCAGTATATAGACAGCCAGATCCAAGGATCGATCGGTCTGCCCCTGGAAACCCTCACCCGCCTGGTCTCGACCGACAACATGCAGCTCTATCCGGACCAACTCTCTATCAACCGCTCCCAGCGCCTGGACCTGGTGAAGCTGACCTTCCTTTCAGGCGTCTTCGACCAGGTCAGGCTGGTAGAAGGCCGCCTGCCGCAGGCGGTCACCACCCCGGGCGATCCACTAGAAGCGTTGGCCTCGCTCCAGGAAGCCAACGACCTCAACCTCAAGACCGGCGCCACCTACCTGCTGTATTCCCCCAACCAGGTGGGCGGGAAGGCCTTCCAGCAGGCGGTCACCATCACCGGCATCTGGCTTCCGAAGGACGCCTCCGACCCTTACTGGTTCTACGCGCCCCAGTCTTACGACAAAAAGCTCCTCATTCCGGAGGAGACCTTCTTTGGCCAGGTCGCCACCGGGCTGCTTGCGCCGGTCAACGACGCCATCTGGCGGGCCGCCTTCGACGGCACAGCGGTCCACAGCGAGGACGCCCTGGGTCTCCTGACCCGCATCGACCAGACAGTCACAAGGTTGGATGCCATCCTGCCCTACACCTCCCTGGACACCTCGCCCGCCCCGGCCCTGCGCACGTACTACCAGAACACCCGCTCGCTGACCGGGTCGCTCCTGGCCTTCAGCGCCCCGGTCCTGGGGCTGGTCTTCTACTTCCTGCAGCTGGTGGCTTCGATGCTCGTGCGTTCACAGCGCAACGAAATTGCCGTGCTGCGCTCGAGAGGGGCGTCCCGCGGCTGGGTGCTCTCGCTGTATCTCGCCGAGTGGGGCATCCTGGCCCTCCTGGCCCTGGTCCTGGGGACGCTGTTGGGGATGGAAGCGGCAAGGTTGGTGGGCCATACCCAGTCCTTCCTGGACTTCTCCCGTTCTGCCCCGGTGCCCTTGCGTTTGACGCCATTAGTGATCGGGATCGGGTTGGGAACGGAACTCCTGGCGATTGGCCTGAGCCTCCTACCGGCCTGGCTGGCCAGCCGCTTTACGGTCGTCTCCTACAAGCAGGACCGGGCCAGAGCCTCTCAAGCTCCGTGGTGGCAGCGCATCTACCTGGACCTGATGCTGCTCCTGCCATCCGCTTACGGCTGGTACACCTTGCAGGCGGGTTCTTCCGGCGCCTTGACCCGGCTTTTGAGCTCGGGCGGGATCTACGCCAACCCCCTGGCCTTCCTCCTGCCGACCTTGTTCATCACCGGCCTGGCCTTGTTCATATTACGCCTCTTGCCTGGCATCATTTCGGCCCTGGCCTGGGCTTTCGAGCGCCTGCCGGGCACGGTGCCGGTCCTGGTCCTGCGCCAGTTGTCACGTGCCGCCTCCGCCTACCAGGGACCGCTCCTGCTGATGCTGGTGACCATTTCCCTGGCCGGCTTCACCGCCTCCATGGCCCGCACGATCGACAGCTCGCTGGTAGATGCCACCTATTTCGACGTTGGGGCCGACCTCAACCTGGCCGAGCAAGGCCAGTTCACCCCCCTTGATAATAACCAAAGTAGCCAGGGTAGCTCAAGCAGCCAGTCCAGCTCGCAATCCAGCCAGGGGGTGTGGGACTTCCTGCCCATCTCCCAGCACCTGACCCTGCCGGGGGTGGAAGCCGCGGCCCGGGTGGGTAAGTACGCCGGCGACCTGCAGGCGGCCGGGCGGGACACCTCCGGGCGCCTGGTGGGCATCGACCGGGTGGACTTCCCCAAAGTCGCCTTCTTCCGCCCCGATTTTGCCTCCGAACCCCTGGTGGCGCTGATGAACCGCCTGGCCTCTGACCCTTCCGCCCTGCTGGTGGATGGGGCTACCTGGGCCAAACTCCATTTATCTACCGGGGATAAGGTCACCCTGACGATGACCCTGGCCGGCAAGACCACCACGTTGGACTTCAAGATGGCCGGGGTCTTCACCAATTTCCCCACCCTCTACTCGGATGAAGGCCCGGTCTTTGTGGCCAACCTCGATTACCTGTTCGAGGAGCTGGGCGGTTTGCAGCCGTATGAAGTGTGGCTCAAGACAGCGCCGGGAACGGATACCGCCGCGATCATCCAGGCCGTCAACGACCTGGGGGTGGCGGTGGTCACGGCACAGGATGCCCGGGCCGACCTGGAAGCGGCCTTTAGCGCTCCCCAACGGCAGGGTGTGTTGGGGCTGCTCTCGGTAGGCTTCCTGGCAGCGCTGCTCATTACCGTGATCGGCTTTTTGCTCAACGTGCTGTTTTCCTTCCGGGAGCGCTTTATCCAGTTGGGCATCCTGCGAGCCATCGGCCTGACCGTGCGCCAGATGGGCGCCTTCCTGGGCAGCGAGCAGTTGGGGCTGATCCTCATCGGCCTGGCAGGCGGGACGGGCATAACGCTTTTGGCGTCCTTGGCCTTCATCCCCACCCTGCCCTTGAGCACCGGGCTGCATCCGGGTGCCCTGAACACCCCCGTGCTGATCGCCTGGGAGGACATCTGGCGGGTGTACACCATCTTTGGCGCCATGGTCCTGGCCGGCCTGGCCGCCAGCTTGCTGTCGCTAAGATCGATGAAGGTTTTCCAGGCGGTCAAGATGGGCGAGAACCTGTAATCACGAATCCTGGGACGAAGTCCCAGGGCAGGTAAGAACCGAACCCTGGCCAAAACCACCAGGGCAGGTGGACGAATGGCACGAATGAGAAATGGAACTACAGATGAATACAGATAAACACAGATTTTTATTAGAAAGATGGAATAAGACACACAAAGCAAATTCGCTTTGTGAAAATAAGCCACCATTCCTTAACGCATATCAAGGGTCAACGAATATGAGAAAGAACATCTACCCCCTGCCCCTTCGGGCACCCGAAGCGGATAAACGAATAGAAGTTGCTCGATCAACAATTCGGGTAAATCGACAACCAACTCGATTAAGAGTAACCTTATTCGTTTATTCGTTTTATCATTCGTTGACGGCATCTATTTCAACCTCAGTGTCTTCCCCCTGCCCTGGCGGACAGTCAAGGGTGTCCTTTATGGTTCAAAAGTCCTGTTTAGGGCCAACAAACCGGCCTTCTCTTTTAAAACCCATTTGTTTTTATCTGTTTTTATCTGTAGTTAGTATGGTTTTCCTGTCTTTCCTGTCTGCCTGCACAGGAGGGCAGGGGAGCGCCACGCCGACGGCGGTGCCCACCCCGGTGATCTCGGAGAAGCCGACCTACACTGTGCAGCGCGGAACGGTCACCCAGGTGGTCAACCTCACCGGGCGGGTGATGCCCTCCAAACAGCAGGACCTGTCGTTTGCCACCTCCGGCTACGTCAAAGAGGTCTTCTTCAAGCAGGGCGACGCGGTCAAGGCCGGGGATGTGATTGCCCGATTGGACGGGTTGGAGCGTTACCAGGCGGATATTGCCAGCGCCCAACTGGCTCTCGACCAGGCTAACGCCGACCTGGAAACCCTCAAAGAAAATGCCCCCCTCACCGCCGCCCAGGACTACCTGAAGATGGTCCAGGCCAAGGCTGACCTGGATAAGGCCCAGGCCAACCGGCTGGTGCTCAATTACCCGCGGGTCAGCGATCCCTTAGAGTTCAAGAAGCTCCAGCAGGACGTCGACCTGGCGCGCAAGGCGGTGGACGCCGCCCAAACCGCTTATAACGCTGCCCCGGAGGATGTCGGGCGGCTGAACGCCTTGCTCTCAGCTCAAGCTGCTTTGAAGTTGGCTCAGCAGACCTTGGGCTGGGCGACCAGTATGCCCTCCCAGGCAGAGATCGACCAGGCGGATGCCGCCCTGGCGCTGGCCCAGGCCAACTACGCCCTGGCCCAGGCCGAATGGGAGCGCTGGAAGGATGGGGTCGATCCCACCCAGCTCCACCTGGCCGAATCGACAGTGGCCGACGCCCAGGCTCGCCTGGCCCTGGCCCAGAAGTCCCAAGGGGACATCGAGCTGATCGCCCCCTTCGATGGACAGATCCTCTCGATTGGGATTGCGGTAGGCAGCCAGGCGGCGGCCTTCACTACGGTGGCCACCGTGGCCGATCCAATGATCCTGGAGATCTCGGCCATCCCCACCCCGCAAGACCTGAACAACCTGGGCATCGGGCAGGGGGCCAGCGTCAAGCTCAGCTCCCACCCCGACCAGGCCTTCCCGGCTCACGTGGCGAATGTCCCATTGAGCACCACTTCTAGTGCCCAAAACTCCTCGGTGGTGGTCACCCTGGATAACACGGGGCTGGCGCTTACCCTGGGAGAAGCAGCCAGCGTCATCGTGGTGGTGGACGAGCACGCCAGCACCCTGTGGCTACCACCGGCGGCCTTGCGCACCTTCCAGGGCCAGGACTCGGTCCTGGTCGAGTCGGGTGGGGTGCAGCGGCGGGTGGACGTGCAGGTGGGGCTGAAGAGCGCCGACAAGGTAGAAATCCTGGAGGGCCTGGAAGAGGGCCAGGTGGTGGTGGGGCCATGAGTTCCATAATAGAGTGCCAGAACCTGGTCAAGATATACTCCCTCTCCGGGGTGGAGGTAATGGCCCTGCAAGGCCTGGACCTGACGGTCGAGGAGGGGGAGATGCTGGGCATTGTAGGCGCATCCGGCTCGGGTAAGACCACCCTGATGAACGTCTTAGGCGGCCTGGACCGGCCGACGGCCGGCAAGGTGAGCGCCTTCGGGCAGGAGCTGCTCAAAATGATCGCCCAGGAACTGGACACCTACCGGCGCACGAAGGTGGGCTTTGTCTGGCAGCAAGCGGGCAGAAATCTCGTGCCGTACCTGTCGGCTCTGGAGAACGTCGAGCTGCCCATGCGGTTGGCGCACGTCTCAACCTCAAAACGAGAGGCACGAGCCCGCGAGCTTTTAGGGGTGTTGGGGATGAGCGAAAGGCTGCACCACCGTCCCGACCAGCTGTCGGGAGGGGAGCAGCAAAGGACAGCGATTGGGGTGGCCATGGCCAACCAGCCCCCGCTGCTTTTAGCCGATGAGCCCACCGGTGAGCTGGATACAGCCACTTCGGTTGAGGTTTTCCAGGCGCTAAGGGAAGTGAATAAGACCTACCACACCACCATCATCATCGTCTCCCATGACACAAGAATTGGGCAGTTTGTGGACCGGGTCGTGATGATCCGGGATGGAAGGACGAGCAGCGAGACGAGAGACAGGGGATTAGTGATTGGGGATTTGGTATTGGGAAAACAGCCTCCGACTTTTGAATCTCGATCTCCAATTGCCCAATCCCCAATACCTGATACCCAATTACCTCAGGCTTCCACCGAAGAACTGGTTATTATGGACTCCGCCGGGCGGATGCAGATCCCCAGGGAGTTTTTGGAGCGGCTCAACATTGGCGACCGGGTGCGGCTGGAGCTGGAGGAGGGACGCATCGCCATCCAGCCGGTGGAAGGCCATGGCCGCAAGCCGGTTGAGCCGGTGGAAGCTCTGCCCGGCCCGGAAGATCTGTACGTGGAAAAGGAAGATGCCGCCCCAGATACCAGGAAAAGCTCGCTCTTTACTAAGCTGAGATACTTTCCTAAAGTGAAGAAGAAGGAATGAACAAGGAGCAAGGATATGGACATTCCATTCACAAAACCGGCGATCAACTACTACGTTGAAGACGTAGAGAACGTCGCCCGTTTCTATATCCAATATCTTGGTTTTGTCGAGACATTCCGGACGCCTGAAGAAAGCACCCCCGTACACCTCGAAGTCAAAATGGGGACCTTTTCTCTAGGGTTCACCTCGAAGGAAGCGAGGCAAAGCATGCACGGCATCCCCCTTAGATCCTTAGGATCTCCACGATGTGAACTGGTCGTTTGGACGGATGATGTCGATAAAGCTTATGTCGCGTTGATCGAAAAAGGGGTTCCTGGGGTAAGTCCACCGCAGGATTTATTTGGGACAATACGGGCAGCCTGGGTAGTAGACCCCGAAGGTAATCCCGTCGAAATCGCGTCTCACCAGATCAACTGATCTCTACCTGGATAGCTGGCTCATGACTATTCTCGATTCTCCAATCTCCATTCTCGTTCAAGTTACAAACGTCACCCGGGTCTACCGGGCGGGGCAACAAGAAGTGCATGCCTTGCGCGGGATCGATCTGGAAATCCCGCGGGGAGTGTTGGCGGCTCTGATGGGGCGCTCCGGGTCAGGCAAGACCACCCTGCTCAACCTGGTCGGCGGGCTGGACCGGCCCACCAGTGGCTGCGTCTATTTCGATGGCCGTCCATTGGACGGGATGAGCGATAATGAGCTGACCCTCCTGCGCCGTAAACGCATGGGGTTTGTGTTCCAATCCTTTGCTTTGATGCCCACCTATACGGCCTTTGAAAATGTGGAGATGCTCCTGCGACTGAACGGCTTGATGCGCAAGGAGCGGATGGCCAGAGCTAAACGTTGCCTGTATATGGTAGGGCTGGCGAATTGGACAGGTCACCGCCCTGCGGAGATGTCCGGGGGGCAGCAGCAGCGCCTGTCCATTGCAAGGGCTATTGCCACCCATCCTGACCTGATCCTGGCGGACGAGCCCACCGGGGAGCTGGATTCGGGCACCACCCGCCAGATTGCAGAGCTGTTCAGGCACCTGGTGGAGAAGGAGGGGGTGACGATATTACTGACGACGCACAATCCGATTTTGGTGGAGTACGCTGATCAGGTATTCAACTTGAAGGACGGGCAACTGGTAAAGCAATAGAGTTTTCAAAAAGGTATGACCATGATTTGAAATCGGTTTGCATCTGTCTTTCTTCTTGGTCATGATGCTCCGCAAGCCTGCGCTCATTTTAAAATAGACTTCGTCAACCAGGTTATTGAGGCTTCTCCTAAACACAACCCCATGCTACAATAGAAACACCAAATTAATCAACCTCTTCCTGTCGGGCCAGCTTGAACCAGTGCTCGTCGGGCTGGCACAAAATGACGGGTTTTATGGTGAAAGGTTGCGGAAACGGGTTTCTCACTCATAACCCGGAGGTCGTTGGTTCGAATCCAACCCCCGCTACTAAGAGTAAACCAGAGCCCGTCGGGCTCTGGTTTTTCATTAGCCCGGCGCGCAGCGGTAGACATTTTTCCAAAATTGGAGGAATTTCTTATGAACCGCAGTTCGCCGGGCTTGTCAATTGCAAAATCCATCGACGGCTACCTAAAATTTAAAACAGCAGAGGGGTTAAGCCAACGCACAATTACCTCGTACGAATACACGCTCAACCATTGGTTGAAATACATTGGAGATCGGAGTGTTTCTGAAATTCAGGCATCCGATATTACCGGTTACATGGCCTGGCTGCGCACCGAGTACAAGCCGGTGCGCTTCAATGGGAGTAAAGAGCCATTGTCTGCCAAGTCTATTCGCAATGTGTGGGTGACGTTTCGTTCCTTTTTCGGTTGGCTGCATGTGGAGTTCAAGTACACCAACCCTGCTATAGAAATCACTGCTCCTAAATTTCAGATGCATCCCGTTGAAACTTGTCCCAAAGAAGACTTCGAAAAGGTTCTGAAGGCCTGTGTTATTTCTCGGGAATCTCAAACCGAGGAGAGAAAAAAGTTCGTGATGCGGCGGCCGAGTGCCAATCGCGATCAAGCGATTGTTTTGATGTTGCTGGATACCGGATTGCGTGCAACCGAACTTTGTTCGCTGACCATCAACGATGTCGACCTCAAGACTGGAAAGGTTACGATTCGGCACGGAGTTATTGGCGGAGCTAAAGGTGGCAAAGGACGCACAGTCTACCTGGGTAAAGTCGCCCGAAAAGCCGTTTGGCGTTATCTGGTTGGGCGCGAGGACGGGGATGATCCCCGTGCACCCTTGTTCATCAGCCAAGCCGACCGACCGTTCAACAAGGATAGTCTGCGTGTCTTGATCAACCGTTTGGGTTCCAGAGCAGAAGTGAAAAAAACCTACCCTCACAAATTCAGGCACACTTTTGCCATCACCTATCTGCGTTCTGGTGGTGACGTGTTTACCCTTCAATCCTTGTTGGGACATGGTTCGCTGGATATGGTGCGCCATTATGCCCAAATTGCGGATATGGATGTGGAACAAGCGCACCGCAAGGCCAGCCCAGCCGATAACATGCGTTTGTAACGAGGAGGAGATCATTCGGTCAACCTCCCGGCAATGAAGACCAAAGCATGTTTCTGGCTTTCTCGGTCTAAACGATTGAGATATGCTTCCAACTCATTATCCGGCGTGGACGCCGCCTTACCCGACAAACCGGCAATACGCTCCTGGACATCAGAAGATAACATGGGAGCGTAAGTGCTGTCGGTAATTTCGATGCTGTCATGCATCAGGTTCATGGATACGGCTTTGTAATCGGCCATGGTCTGAGCATGCAACAATCCGTAAACGGCGTGTCCATGCCGGAATTTATGAGGCGATTTGAATTCTACATTTGCTAAAGAAAACAAGATTTCTAATCGTTTTTGCAGAGCATGGGAGCGACTTGCACCTGGTTCTTCAGAGGATAAATACTGCTCTCCCCAAGTATGTGCAATGGGAGCATACCAGGGGGTTGAAGCCGGTAACGTAGTCCGAACGATAACATCCCAGCGGCGCACCGGATCGAGCAACTCGGGGATGTTTAAAAGAAATGTGGTAACTGCTCAGCCTTTTGAGTCAAAAGTCTAGAAAAAACCCGATGAATGATTTTGTCAAGGCTTCATGAATGGTGCACAATGGTTTTCATGGAACCCATCAAAATACTCAGTGAAGCTGAAATCCGGGCCGTCTACCATCAGGGTGAAGAGGCCGTCGTGAAGCTGATCCAATCCATGAACCAGAATATACTCCTCCTTAGTCAAAGGGTTCAAGCCTTGGAGGATCGGCTGGCCAAGAATAGTGGCAACAGCAGCAAGCCTCCATCCAGCGATGGGCTGCAAAGGAAACCCAAAAGCTTGCGCCACAAGAGTGGCAAAAAGAGTGGAGGTCAATTCGGCCATCCTGGACATCGTCTGGAGAAGGTGGCTGACCCCAAGGCTGTAAAAGTGCATTCCGTGACCCGGTGTCGCCATTGTCAGGCTTCCCTGGAAAACGTCCCGGCAGATACCTACAAAAAACGCCAGGTGTTTGATCTCCCCGAGAAGGTCACCCTGGAAGTGACCGAGCACCGAGCTGAGATCAAGACCTGTCCGCACTGTGGTCAGGTCACGGAAGCGGACTTTCCGGGGGATGTCACCCAGGAGACCCAGTATGGTCCCCGAGTGCGCTCGCAAATGGTGTATTTCAACCAGTACCAGTTCATCCCGCTGGAGCGCACCACCGAGATGATCGAAGATCTCTACCAACAACCGGTGGCGGATGGCAGCATCATCGCCTCCGATGAAAAGGTGGCCGAACAGGTGAGCGACACCAACCAAAAGGTCAAAAAGTATCTGACCACCACCCAGGAGCCAGTGCATTTCGATGAGACGGGTGCTCGGGTCGAAGGGGATTTGCATTGGTTGCATTCAGCCAGTACCGAGCAAGCCACCTATTTCGAAATTCAGCCCAAACGGGGGTCAGAGGCTATGGATGCCATCGGCATCTTGCCTAAACGCACTGGGTGGAGCATTCATGATTACTGGAAGGCCTATCTGAAATACACCCAGGCCAAACATGGCTTATGCAACGCTCATCTGATCCGGGACCTGATCTTCGTCATCGAATGCAATCGGCAACCCTGGGCCAGTGAAATGCTGGATGAACTCCTGCAGATCAAGCAGAGCGTGGAGGATGCCAAGGCCCAAGGACAATCGGCTCTGACCGAGGACCAGATGATCGGTTTCAGACAGACTTATGACCGCATCGTCACCGAGGGTTTACTCGCCAACCCGCCCTCAGAACGGCAGGAGGGCAAACGCGGTCGGGTCAAACAAAGCTTTGCTAAAAACTTGCTCGACCGTTTGAAAGACCATCCCGACAAAGTGCTCGCGTTTATGGAGGATTTTAAAGTACCGTTTGATAACAATTTGGCCGAACGGGATATCCGCATGGTCAAAGTCCAGCAAAAAATATCCGGAGGATTTCGCTCTGACGCGGGCGCCGAGATCTTCTGTCAGGTGCGTAGCTATATCTCTACCGCTCGCAAGAATGGTCAACCCGTTTTGGATGCCATTTATCAAGCTCTGGTGGGTGCTCCTTATGTACCGCCTTTCATTGCCGCACAAGCGGCTGAGTAGTTACGTAAAAAGAATTCAATGCAAAGGCAAGTATTGTTGTATAATATTTCATGTAACCGTAACATCATATACTGAAGGTTGAATTACACAAAATATCATGTCACTCAGTAAACAAGAAACCGAATTTCTATCAACATTTTCTGCATCTGGAAAGCGGGTGTTCACATATCAACAGGCTACCGATTACTGGCAGTCAAAGATAGCCGCAACGAATACCCTTGGTCGTCTTGTCCGAAAAGGATGGCTCCAGCGCCTGGAACGCGGATTGTACATGATCATTCCACTGGAGGCTGGACCCGAAAGACTCTGGTCAGAGAATGCATTGGTACTGGCTTCTAATTTGATCTCGCCGGGCGCAGTTGCCTATTGGTCAGCTCTTCGTTTTTGGAATATGACTGAGCAAATTCCACGTGTTCAATTTATCCAGACAACGAAAAGGAAGAGATCCCTTACGATTCAGGGAGTCGAATTCCAATTTATCTACGTAGCGGAACGTTATTTTTTTGGAATCAGTACCCGGAAAATTGAAGATATCCCAATCATAGTGACAGATCGCGAAAAAACCATCATTGATGCAGCAAGCCGGCCAGAGTTAAGTGGGGGGATCATTCAATTAGCACAAGCGATGAAGTCTTCTGTAAATTCCGTTGACTGGGAAAAACTCAACCGTTATTTGGTTAAATGGGGTGGTGGTGTGGTAGCCAAACGACTTGGGTATTTAGTAGAAACGCTTTCTTTGCCAATCCCAGATCGAGTTTCGACAATAAGCCACTGGCAAACCATGATCTCTAAAGGTATTAGCCAATTAGAACCCGGTTCAGGACGATCAGGTCCAATTGTTACGCGTTGGCAACTTCAGATAAATGTTCCTTTAGAATCCCAAGAGCAATAATTGGAGTAACAAATGATAAGTGAAGCTGAAGTCCGCCGTATCGCCGCTGCGACAAAAGTTGATCCTATGGTAATCGACTTGGATTATAGCCTTGGATGGTTTTTACTGGGTATGCGAAAAACAAGTGCTTCATTAAGAGGTTTGATATTCAAGGGGGGTACGTGTTTGCGAAAGTGCTACTTTTCTGATTACCGGTTTTCAGAGGATCTCGATTTTACTGCTACGAAGCATCAAACACCTACCGATATTGAAGATTGGATTACGAAAAGTGTTGATTGGATTAGTGATCACGATGGTCCTGATTTTCGCGTCCAACCGATCCACTTTGAGGTAGTGGATGATGAATACGGAAGTAAATCTTATCAGGCTCGTATCTATTATCGTGGTCCTCTTCGCTGGGGAGGATCACCGAGAACTGTCAAATTGGATGTGACAAGAGCAGAAAAAATTCTGCTCCCGGTAAATGAAAAACAAATCATACACCCATTTTCAGATCAAGTAAGTTTTGATGATATTGATCTACCGTGTTATTGCCTGGAAGAAGTAATCGCTGAAAAAATCCGTGCAATTGCAGGTCAGCGAAGGTTTGCTGTTTCAAGGGATCTATACGACATTTATAACCTGATTTCGACCGGCATTGACATGAATGCGGTAAAACAGATCTTACCTGGGAAGTTCGAGTTAAAGGGAATAAGCCTGAAAGGGATAGATATTAGCATTTTGGAAAAACGGCGTTCTGAATTTGAAACAGATTGGGAACGTCGGCTTCATTATTTGGTAATAAAAAGAGGTGTGCACTTTGAGGAAGTATGGGAGTGCGTTTTCCGCGCTCTCAATGAAACCATTAAAATTTTCATGATTTTGCCACAAAGACGACCTAGCCAAAATGATCAAAGTTTTTTTGATGGGGCGAGCATCCCATTCCTTATTCGAAAAGACAAAACACGTACCGAGCCAACCAACACCACCTCCATCCCCTACTGATCAATAGTGTTAACGACGGCACCTTAGTGTCACTTTTCGGCCTATAATGCGCCATAGGTTTTCACCTAACATACGCCACATGTTTTCACCCATATTGCGCCACTGATTTTCATCAAAAGTGCGCCAGGTGTTTTCAGCCAAACTGCGCCACCCTCGGATGCGTCATTTTCCGTTATCCTTCCGGTATTCAATCTACCGGGAGGAGCTACATGACCGAAAGGAAACTCAAGTTTATGGACATCCGAGCATTGCTCTTACACCTGCGGGCCCAATCCAGCGATCGTCAGATCCAGAAAGATCTTGGCCTCAATCGCAGAACCATCAAGCGCTACCGGGAATGGGCACAGAGCCAGGGACTGCTGGAAGGTGCGCTGCCCTCTCCCGAAGAACTCTCGGCCCGTCTCCAGGCGACCCTCCCCGAAAAGACCCCGCCGCAGAATGCCTCTTCAGCCGAGAGCTACCGGACACAGATCCAACAACTCCTCGCTGAGAAGGTTGAAGTGGCCGCCATCTACCAACGGCTGAGTGAGCGGGGGTATAGCGGCAGCTATTCCTCCGTCTACCGCCTGGTCAGAACCCTCCAACCCCACCACCCGGAAACGTCGGCGCGGATCGAACGCAAACCGGGAGAGGAAGCCCAGGTGGACTTTGGGTATGCCGGGCGGATGATCGACCCGGAAACCGGGGAATTGCGGAAAACCTGGGCGTTTGTCATGCTCTTATCCTGGAGCCGCCATGTCTACGTGGAGTTTGTCTGGGACCAGAAAATCGAGACCTGGTTGCGCTGCCATCGGAATGCCTTCGAGTTCTTCGGTGGGGTTCCGTTCCGGGTGGTTCTGGACAACCTCAAGACGGCCATTGTCAAAGCCGTCTGGGACGATCCCCAGGTACAGGCCACCTACCAGGAGTGCGCTGCCCATTACGCTTTCCTGCTGGCGCCCTGCCGGGTGCGCACGCCTGAACACAAAGGCAAAGTTGAGCAAGGGGGGGTGCATTACGTCTGCCGCAACTTCCTGGGTGGGCGTACCCCGACCGAAATCACCCTGGCTAACCGGGATGTGCGGACCTGGTGCCTGACCACCGCCGGGTTACGCGACCATGGCACCACCTGTCAACGACAATTAGATATTCCCATCAGCGACAATTAGAAATGCCCATAACAGAAGGCATATAAACGTATGCCTTTTTCGATAGCCTGCTTCCGCCGGAGCCGTCCCGCTGCGCAGAAAAGGCCGCGGAGACGAGCACCGTCAAGGGGGGCAGTTTGGGTTTTCTCCCTTGACAGAGCGCAGTCGGAGCGGCATACTGCGCAAAGCGGGACGGCGGAGGCGGAAGCAGGCGGCCTGCTTTTGCTGGTGAGTCCTGTGGCAGCATGGCAGGGGACATTTCAGGGGGTCTCCTGAAGACGTTTGGCAGCTTCATCGGCTCTGTGGCTGGACATCTCCTTTCCGAATTCGACGATGATACTGTGGTGGACGACGCGGTCGATGGCAGCAGCGGTGGTCATGGGGTTTTTGAAGATTTGATCCCATTGGGAGAAAACCAGGTTGGAAGTAATGACCACACTGCGGCGTTCATATCGCTCGGCTAGCAAGGTAAAGAGGACTTCCATTTCTTCGGGGGATTGCTGAACATAACCGATATCATCCAGGATGAGCACCTCGAAGCGGTCGAGGCGGCGTAGCTCATGTTCGAGGAGCAGGTCGCGTTTGGCGCGCAGCAGGCTATCCACCAGGCGGTAGGTCGGGGTGAAGAAGACACTGCGGCCGATGTTGACCAGTTCGTGGCCAACGGCGGCCACAAAGTGCGTTTTCCCACGGCCGGGTAAACCGAAGACCAACAGGTTGTCGGCGCGGTCCACGAACTCGCCGGTGCATAATTGGGGCAGCAGGCGACGAAGTCGCAAGGGAAGATACCCCTGGTCAAAGGTCGCCAGGGTCTTTTCGACCGGCAGATGGGCCGCATCCTGCAGGCGTTCGATGCGCCGTTGGCGACGACCTTCCATCTCCTGTTCGAGTAGTTCGCCCAAGAATTTTTCCGGCGACCAGTTTTCGTTGGTAGCGCTAGCCAGGAGTTCTTCAACCACCTGTACAGCGGTGGGCATGTGTAAGGTGCGCAAGTGCTCTCGAATGGTCTCAAGCGGAGACATGGCGTGCCTCCGGGCTCAAGAATTGGTCATAGAGGGTCAGGTTGACAGGGTTGACTGGTAAGTCAGGGATCGCTGTTGGCGTCGGCTGAACTAATTCGGCCACGGTTTGGTCATCCCAGTTCTGACCGGATGTCAAAAGCATCTCCAGCGCTGCAGCCACATCCGTCTCCAACCCGCCTGCCGCCAGTTTGAGGATCCGCAGATAGGTCAGATCTGCTTTTCGGGCTGAATAACGTGCTTGGAGCGCCTCCCAGGCCTGGCGGAAGACCGCTCGCGGGAAAAGATCGTCTCGGTAGCGGTAATTGCGAAATCCGCCCGGCTTGCGCAGCAAGCTGTCGATCACGTGGTGGTAGTTAATGCTGTAATGTTGCACTCCCGTCTGGCGGGGCAAGGTCTCCACCCGTTGGTTGGCATACCACACCTCAATCTGCCATTCGAACACCTTCACGGTCACTCGTTTGCTCTTCAAGCCGCTCGGTACGGTGTAGCCGTTCGAACCGACCCGCAAGATGCCATTCGAGCCGACCCGAACATTCAACTCCCGCACCTCAGGCCAGGGAGCTACCGTCAGGGGTTGCATCACGGCCAGCTCTTCGGCTAGCTTTACCCGACGCCGGGCATTACGTTGCTCCATGATCCCCCACAAAAACGCTTCGTAGGTTTCCAAACTCTCAAAATCCCGGCTGCCCCGCAACAGCAAATGCTGTACGACAGTGCGTTTGAACCCGCCGTTCGATGATTCGATGTCGCCGTTCTCATTGGGGCTGTTGACATGGATCGTGCGCGGCTCCATCCCAAAATGCGTCAGCAACTGCAAATATTCGGCGTTGAATCCACGCTCTTCCGGGCTCCGGTCACGTTGGTTGGGTCCCAAGTTGTGGGTGGCGGCCGTTGTATTATCGGTCTGGTGGATCTTGGGCACATGTCCCAGTTTCATCAAGGCGCTTTGCAGTCCCAACCGGATTGCCAGCAGTGATTCTGATTGCACCACGCGTCCCCATTCCCAATTTGAATAAGGCAGTACGCTATGGATAACCAGGTGTTCAAACGCTTCTCCCTGCAAACTGATCCCCAGATTATTCATCCAGGTCCCATCTGTTTGCAGTACTTCACCCGGCTGGTGCACCTGATCCAGGGTGAGGGTGGGGTTGCCATTCAATACCCGCCACTCGTTTACCCGACGTTGCAAGGTGCGCAACTGCCCTTCCTGGTATTTCTCCGGCTGCCGTTCGCACAACCATTCAAACAGCGTCTTGGCTTCCAATTCAGGCGCATCCTTCAACATCTTTTCCAGTTCGTCCCATTCCGCTTCAAATGGGTCGGTCCGAGTGCGATAGCTCCGCGGCTGTTTCAGTTCACTCGGTAGTTTTCCCAACTGTTCATATTTCCTGACAGTCTTACAGCTGCTCAGGTTTGCCTTCGCAGCCGCTTGTTCTTGGGTATGCCCTTGGTTTCGTTCTCTCATGATAATCCTCACCTGGGCGTCGTTAGCTGTCATGCACTACTCCATGTTTTTGGAGTAGTTTACTCCGGCTATCGACCACCTCTTGGTGGGTATTTCTAATTGTCGTCAGGGGGTAATTCTAATTGTCGTTAACCGCACCACCCATGAAGCGCCCATGAAGCGCTTTGAAGAGGTGGAAAAAAGCCATTTAAAGCCCCTCCCGACTTCCCCTTACGATTTAGCGGTGTGGAAGAAGGTCAAGATCTACCGGGATTGCTACGTCAGCTTCGATCACGCTTTTTATTCGGTTCCCTACCGGTTGTACCCCGGTTGGGTCTGGATCTGCGGCGGGGCTCGCCAGGTGCGCATCTACGATCTGGATTACCATTTGAAAGCCACCCACGAACGCGCTCATAAACCCGGCGAGCGCATCACCCACCCCGATCACATTCCGGCCGAAAAACTGCCCGCCCTCACCCAGACCCGCGAGAGCGTCCAGACCGAAGCCCAGGAAATTGGCCCGGCAACGGTTCAACTCGTGCAAACCTTGCTGGAACACCCCATTCTGGACCGGCTAACCACGGCGGGGCTGCTGGTACGCCTGACCAAGAAATACAGCCCGACCCGTCTTGAAGCCGCCTGCCGCAAAGCGCTGGATTATGGCGATCCCAGTTACAAAACGGTCAAAGGTATCCTCAAACAAGGCAGCGAAACCCAAGAAGCACCCATTCCGGTCGCATTGCCTCCGGCGACCACCTTTGTGCGCAGTTCTGCGGAGTTGGTCGGAACACTCGCGGAGGTGCCCTCATGGAACTGAAACACCAACTCTCCGACCAACTGCGCCATTTACGCCTCTCGGGGGTATTGGAAACGATGGATGCCCGTAATCGTCAGGCCATTGATGGGAGTTGGAGTTACGTTGAGTTCCTCTCGCGTCTGCTGGAAGACGAGGTGGAGCGCCGTTCCCAAAAGCAGCTCAACCTGCGCCTGCGCCGGGGAGCGCTCAATACCACCAAGACCCTGGAAGGTTTCGACTTCCGCTTCAATCCCAACCTCAACCGCCAGCAAATCCTCAACCTGGCCAGCTGCGAATTTGTGCGCCAGAAACACAATGTGTTGATCTGCGGACCGACCGGGGTCGGAAAAAGTCATTTAGCGCAAGCCTTAGGCCAAGAAGCGGCCAGACAGGGGTTGGATGTGTTGTTTCTCAATACCCAGAAGATGCTCCAACACCTCAACGGGGGTCGGGCGGATGGCTCCTGGGAACGGCGCTTGAGCCTGTACCTGCGCCCCGACTTGCTGATCCTGGATGACTTTGGCCTCAAACCCCTGCAACCCCCAGGCCCGGAAGACTTATACGACGTGATTAACGAGCGCTACGAACATGGCAGTATTCTCTTGACATCCAACCGGGCCCCCAATGAATGGCCGGATTTATTCCTGGATCCGTTGTTGGCCAGCGCCGGGCTGGATAGGCTCCTGGACCGGGCAGAGGTGATCATCATCCGTGGCCCCAGCTTCCGCTCCCAGGGACGCAACAAACTGCTGGAGGAGGTGCAAACCCAGAAAACTGAACCTTAAAATTCCAGGCACTTTACATTTGCATCCGTTCATGGGGTGGCGCATCACGGCCGAAAAGTGCTGGCGCCATGTTGCCGAAAAGAGGTGGCGCATTTACATCCGAATATTGACACTTAGTAAACTCGATCTTTTTTCCTCAGACGAGAAGAATATTTTGATGGCTTACGGCTGTCAGAATGTTGAATTCTGCGAGGCGCACGAGGCTGAAGGCGATTTGCGCTAAGTGACTTGGAGAGCGGGCAGGTCGAAACGCTGATTCCGTATCCGATCTATATCGTTGCTTTTACCTCCGATCAAAGCGCCTTTGCCATCGAGGGAGCACAGCGCTCCCAATCTGGGTGGGTCAGCCAGGGACAATTTCAAGTGCAGTTTTCCTGCACATCGCCCATGGGGAACGGCACACTGGATGGGGCAGCGATTTCCCCGGATGGGAAACTGTTTTTCTCGGGCAATGGCTACGGGTTGCACGTCTGGGACGCCACCATTGGTGAGGGGCTGGCGCTGGTCATGGGCTTGAGCGCCTCCTATGGTGAGATGTGGATAACTCCGGATCAACAGATGTTGTTGATCACTTCCTGGAATGGGTTATTGACCGTCTGGGGTGCACATTCAGGGAAGTAATAACAAAATATTAATTGTCACTATTAGCTAGCGATCTTAAAAGTATCTTTCATCCCAATTTGTCAATGCTCTCAACTTTGCTATCCCCGTCTGTGTAACCGTCACATCCGGTACTACCGATGGGAACAAAATGGAGAGGTTCGCGGATACACTCACTCTAACAGTGTTTTCTCCTCCGATTACCTGGATTCCCGTCACGTAAGCGTGAACCTCTTTATCTGATACTAAAGTCTATGGAGAAGAGGGCTAGTCAGCAAATACTGAGTTAATCTGATAAGCATTTTTGTCCTTGCCAACCCATTCTCCTCTCCAAAATGGCTCATCTCACCTGCATGAGATGAAAACCCTGTAAAAACTTACCTCAAATCATTCCGAAATTGCCGATATTGACACTAGAACACCCGTTCTGTTAATGCTACACTGTCTGTGGACGGTGACAAAAGGCCCCGTTACTGCTTACCCGTGAAGGGTCTCAAAAAGTCTGGGCTAACAACACTCACCCGTGCCACGCATAGGCTCAAAGCCTCTAAATAAGAATGGCCCTTTGAGGTCTAGGGTGTTCCACCGTACCCTTGTGGCTAAGGAATGTAAGATGACAAGAGGTATCCACGCTAACGGACAGGCGTCCGTTCATGCACGCTATCAAATCACCGGGGGATGTGACACTGATAAGAATATCATCGAGGCTGCTATCTACCAGCCCGAAACAGGTGACCTGGAGGCCCGTGAATTCCCCCAACATCGGGACGATGCGCTGCGTGCCGCAGAATGGTTCCGTTCCCATCAAGTTGAATTCGTCGTTATTGAGAGTACGGCTAATTACCACCTGCTCTATTACGATACTCTGCGTGCCGAAGGGATCAACATCGTGGTGATCAATCCCATCGTGGTCAAGTCGCTTCTGCGCGTTGAAGGCAAGTCCGATAAGGGGGATGCCATGACCCTGGCCCGGCTTGCTGCCAGTTTTGATTTGAAGAACTCTACTATGCCTGACAGTCAACAAGGTGAACTCCGTTTACTCTTCAAATGGGTCGATGCCTGGAAAACCCAACGCACCCAGATTACCAACCGGACGAACAGCACCCTGACCGGTTTGGGGTTTACTGTTTTTCGTCTGGTGCCCATCAATAGTCCGGCCGGTCTCAAGATCCTCCAGGCGATCATCGACCACCGCACCCCATCTGAAATGGCTGCCC
The DNA here is from genome assembly GCA_963781665.1 of uncultured Chloroflexia bacterium. Lineage (GTDB taxonomy): Bacteria > Chloroflexota > Anaerolineae > Anaerolineales > Anaerolineaceae > JAJYIW01. The sequence goes on along the minus strand of CAWAGA010000001.1, from coordinate 58,444 downwards.
TTCACCGAAACCAGGCCAAGCGTCCTGAAATCGAAAAATGCGCATCTGTCGAATTACCCGATTACCTGCGGGCCTACTTGCAAGAAGTCCTCAATGACGTCCAGATGCTCAACCAGCGCATCAAGACCGGTCAGATTGAAATATTGGACAAGATTGTTAGCTGTAACCTGATCGAGCAGGTCGACTTGATGTGTACGGTTCCCGCCGTCACCAAAATGTTAGCCATGCGTATCATCGCTGAAATGGGTGCTAACTATCACCAACGCTATTACTCTGCGCAAGCCTTCACGAAAGGAATTGGTGTGGTGCCGGCTAATGAGGTCTCAGGGGGTAAGTTGCTCAAACGGAAAGCTTCGCATGGGAATTCGCGGGTCAAATTCCACCTGCTCTCAGCCACCAAAGTCTTTGCCATCCACGGGCATGGTCCTTTACACGACTGGTTTGAAACCTACCGATCCCGCTCAACCTACATGAAATCCATCTCAGCCGCTGCCCGCCGCATTGCCGAAGCGCTTTGGTGGGTTGTGGTGCGCAATGAACCCTACCGGTACTGGACCGGTGAACCTGCTGTCGATGGAGCCGAAGTCATTCAGATTGGGTCCAAACTGGTCGATTCATCAACCAGCGAAATACTTGAATCGGAATGATTAGGTTGTAAAGGTGCGATGTTGCCTTCTCGGTGCCAACCACCGGCGCATATCATTTTGCGTGGCCCACGTCATGCAAACGACTATTGTTCATGGTTGGGACAATATGCTCAACCGTAAGAGCATCCTCGGTTACGACGATCCGCTCGATCAGCAAGCGGATCACTTCCTGGCGGGTATCGAAATCACAACTGGTCAAAGCCAGACGAATAGAATGAGTAAAAGTATCCAACGAGATCTCAATTTTCGGTGCGGAAAGTGTGGTCAGACGAGCATGAAGTTGCTGTAGTTCCTGATCTAAAGGGGTCTGACGCTGGCGCAGGTCCTCTAAGGTGATCAGACCCACCTGGTAAGCATCCACCAAACGCTGGCGCTGCTTGGCGAGGGCGGTTTGGCGTTGTTGGAGTTGCTCCCGATCTCCGCTCTGATCCGGAGCTTGTTGTAAAGCTTCCCAGGCCTGGCGGATCTGGAGCGGATTGTCCAGTAATTGTGCCAGGGATTGCCAAATTAACGCCTCCACTTCCTTTGCGCGTACTGAGCAGGTATGCGGAGGGACATTGGGAGGACAGTGGCGACCGCCATGTTTGCAATAATAGGTCACCACACCTTTCTGAGTGCGAGCGGTCAAGGTGTAGCCACAGATGCCACACACTAAAAGGCCACGTAATAGATAAGGATGGTGACTATTGCGGGGAGCAAACTGAGCCTGCATTTTGCGTCGCTCCTGAGCTGCTTGCCAGAGGGTTTCATCCATGATCGCCGGTACGGGAAAGGCAATCCATTCTTCGATAGGACGAGGTAGATAGCGCGGAAACCGTAACAGACCTGCGCCCTGCCGCCGAGGTTTGCCTACGGCCGAATCATCCAATTGGTGACAGTTGTAGTAGCCAGTGCCTTTGTAGGCGGCTTGACGTAGTATGCGTCCCAGGGCTACTTCACTCCATTGCCTCCCGTGCGGCCCAGGCACATGTTGATCATTGAGACGATGCGCCAACTGGGTCAAGCTGATCTGTTGAGTAGTGTACTCCTGATAGATTTGACGGACAAGTGCGGCTTCCGCTTCGATTACCACCCAGGTGTTGGCGTGAGTGCGGTCGGGGGGCTGATAGCGATAGCCAAAGGGAGCGAGATTACTCACCGATTGCCCCTGGCGCAGACGATACAAACGACCCCGACGCATCCGTTCACAAATCAAGGTGCGTTCATATTCAGCAAACGCGCCCTGGATTTCCAGCATCAGCTTGCCCTGCGGGCTCTCTTCTCGTTGCGGCTGGTTGAGAAAGATCACCTTTACCTGATAACGCTCCAATTCATCCATGACCACTTGCTGCGCCCCAAGATTACGGGCCAGACGATCCGGGCTCAGACATAACACCACCTCGAATTTCCCGGCCACAACTGCATCCCGCAGTTGATCCAGCCCTGGACGAGCTAAGCGTTTCCCACTAACCGCCTGGTCGATAAACCGGTGCTCTTGGGTGATTTCCAGTTCATGTTCCCGGGCATACTGCAACAGTTGATCCAGCTGGCTCTCGATGGTCGCCTCCTGTTCCTGCCGCCGGGTCGATACTCTCGCATACAGGGCTGCTCGACGCATTTGCACTCTCTCCATTCTGGCTTTTACTCCACTTCCATAGAATTTGATAGGCCCGACGAGTGCGGTGTTCGGCTTGGTGTTGGGGCTTGCAGATTAATCGCAGTTCTGCTTGTACACAGGTCTTCATAGCCACTTCCTGAGATGTTTTTCTTACTCAGGATCGTACTGCTTTCCCCTGTATCTGTCCTGCAACACCTTACTATTCCCTGAAGATGCTCTATTCGGTTTTTAAAGTGCCAACTATAGTCGTTTGTATGACGTGGTGCGTGGCCTACGTCAGTACGATCGGCTTTTTGGATGACCCGGCAGTGTTGAACGACACGTATGATTGCGCGTTCGACCACGTCTTTCCAGTTGGAACCAGGCTCCCGCTATCCTGGAAAGTACGCTGGTCGATTTCGGCAGCAGCAGATACGGCTGCTGCATCAGCAGCTTTGGCTACCTCTAAGATTGCATAAAAATATCTGCCCAACTCGATAGCCAAAGCCAAGGCCGGGATGAGCACAAAGCCGATAAACAACGCCCAGAAAGTCATCGTGTAACCGTGGCTATCGCGATGCAAACCATATGGCGAGCGGCGCATTACCAGCCCTCCTGTCGGAAGATCGAATCCGCCCGAACCACGAATGCCTGGCCTGGAAGAGCCGGAAAGAGGCTGGTCAAGGGCGAGAGAAAGTTGGGAACCGTTCCACTGACCTGAATCTGGAGCAGGCCTCCCAGGCAGCACCAAAACTGGACCAGTCGCTAAGCAAGTAGGGCGAAAGTCATATTGTCGACCATGACTACGACTACATGACAAATTACGCTACTTGATGTAATCTATAAATATCCGAGCTTCTAAAGAAAACGTCTGCTGGTTTTTCATAGGGAAAAAGAGGTGAAATCCAACAATTTAGTGACCAGGAAAGGAGAAAACGATGAATAAGATCGCGAGGTTATGCATTTTGGTGATGATTTGCCTCTCATCGCTTGCTGTTGCAACTGCAGCTCATGCCGACTCGAATGGAGTGTTGACAGTACCTCCAAATTTCTGGGTAAACTCCTATTTCTCGGGTTCTGGCGCATCTCGCAGCGGGGTTTGTATCACCGGAATCTACACTCCCGGTTCAAGTTACCGTGCTGCAGTAAAATGCGAGATGAAGAGTAATGCAGGCATCCGAATCGACTATGACGAAGCATATGGCTCGTTCGGTGGTCTTGGGGTTGGTGTGACTGTTCACAATCTAACCGGGGATACCGGCCGCCTCGTTCTGTTCAGTACCCATGACATGTGGGTGAATGCGACAGATTATGTTGAATATAGGATGGTCGAGAGCCTCGGTTGATTTCGTTGCGTCTTTGACCGCTTGAAATGGGAAAACGGATTTCACCTCTTTTATCAAACCTTACGCTCCTCAGGGACTATATGAACTACCAGACAATCATCAAACAGTCTATCTTCGTCCTAATCACCTTGATCCTGGTAGGTTGTTTGCCAGCCGCTACGCGGCTGGCGCCGACCCTTTCAGAGAATCCATTCGAAGCCAAGACAACAACCCCTTCTTCGACAAATCCTCTCGAGCAAGCGGAAACTGGCAATGGAGTAAGACTCGGAGGATATGGCGCGGGTCCTATTAGTCTTGATCCACTCAAAGACACTTTAACGTACGACGGCGAACCGATTCAGATCACATACATGTTGCAAGGGACGGGATCGGATACCGAAGTCGGGCTGATGTTATTCCTGGATGGGATCATCCAGCCGCATCAAGTGATCAAAACAAGCCAGCAAGATGGCCCTCCCAAGATTGGCCAGGTTATACTAATGAGCAAACACCGGGTCGCTGCTAACGAGAGGGTCGAATTTACCATTTCCTTCACGCCGGTGACCGGCCTGGCCGAGGAAGAGCTTGGCCTGAACGCGATTGTTCTGTTCGAGCCATCCTTTGTCCCGAAAAATGAAAACCAGACATTTGGCATCTATCAAGATGGCCGTTTTCAAATTCCTATACCCATTATCATGAAAATCGATGCTCCCCAACATATAGAAGATTTCACCGTCGACGTCGAAACGGCTCCAATTCCGCAATCTGAGAAGGATGCCAACCAACTCAACCCATCCGGAAGGGACAGCCAGCCCAAGTTCCTTTTTTACTCCGGAGAATCCCTTTATCCAGACACGCTGGTTGCCCAGAATGGCCAGATCGAAATGATGACGAGCGTCTATGGCGGGATCGAGGCGGACTACCGCGTGACCGTTTTCGTGAACAACCAACCGGTCAGTATCGCCGGGTATCCGGATTTCCTGATCCGGACCCACTACGACCAGATCTCGACCTATCGGTTTACCCTGGATGTGCACGACTACGGCCGAATAAACTCGCTGTATGCGATTTTCGTACCGGTAGGGCAGAGCTACAGAAACAGTGATATTCATGGTACGAAGATATCATCCATCCTGCTCATCAATGACATCGCCAAAGCAATTTCGGTAACGCCATCGGTAGAACCCAATGTGCTAACTTATAGCACAGCTACAACAATAACACCGGCTGCAGGCGCAGATTTGAGCCCCTTATTGACCGAGAATGGAATAACTTCTCGTTATGGCCAACCAACAATTCACCTTGTAGCTGGAGATCAACTACTGGTATGGTTCGATTCCGCTGCCCTATTCGATCTACGTTCGGAGACACTGCTCTACAAAGCGGAAGTCACTACCGGCCCTTCTGACCAGAAAGTCGACTTTACCAGGAACTTCATAGGAGTGTTTGCGAAAGACGCCGGTTGCATGGATTGTTCTGTCAGGTTGGATCGATACGATTCCAGATTGAACCTGATCGATACGGTCGATCTTTCGCAGGTATTCGATTCGAGGGTTGACGTTCTGCGTCCCATCCAATGTGCATTATCACAAAGTGGAGAGAAAATCGTCTGCGCGAAGGATGAAACCAGCCAGGTTTTGCTTTACGATCTGCAAACCAAAGCCCAAAGCGTGGCTTTCGATTTTTCGAAGAACAGCCTTCTGGAATTCCGAAGGGTCGACGCCCTTACCTTTGCCGGAAACGACCGCTACCTGGCGTTCACCGCTACGGATAGTTCTGGGTATGGTTTTGGCATTATCGATCTGCAGAATAACCAATTAGCCAATTTTACCCAATGGGACGCCGTTGCCGACGACATCCTGACAACAGAAAATGCCCTCTATTTCCACGAGCAATTGAAAAGCCCAACAATCCCGCGGTCGGGGAAAATATTGAAGATTGATCTGGATACGCTGGTGAAGCAGGAGATCCAGTTAGCCGAGGACGAAGAAAGTAAATATGTCACGGTTTCCTCAACCGGGAAATACATCGTCACGGTCAGGGATACTGCCAGAGTCGGGTGCAGATTACACGGCGGGTTCGGTTAAAATCTATGACGGGCAGACGATGGCGCTGATCCGCCAAATCGACCTGGAGCGTGGTTTTCCGCGCTTGGCGATTGATGAAGCGAATCGTTTCGTGATCGCCTGTTATTCTGTTGAAGGAAACATGAAACTGATCCGGTACGATTTCTAAGGCGCTCGGAGCCAAATCCAATTTACAATCGACGAATAAGTAAACACAGACCGTCCAAATCTATTCAAAAGACACCTCATGTTGAAAATAAATTCTCTCAAAAAAAAATACGGCAGCCAGTATGCCGTCGATGACCTTTCCTTTTCTTTTTCATCGGGGATTTATGGGATTTTAGGGCCCAACGGAGCCGGAAAGACAACCCTGTTGGGGATGATCATGGGGGCGGTCTACCCGGATCATGGGCAGATCTTTTTTGGTGAAATCCCGCTGGAAAAGAACCGGATGGCTTTTATTTCGAAGGTCGGGTATTTGCCGCAGAATTCGATTTTTTACAAAGATTTTCCGGCCGACGAATTTCTGCGCTATATCTGTGAGCTGAAAGATATCCCCAGGGTAGAACGGGCCGGCCAAATTGCACGGGTATTGGTAGAAGTCAACCTGGCTGAGGCAGCCAAAAAGAAAATCGGGGCTTATTCCGGGGGAATGCGCCAACGCCTAGGGATCGCCCAGGCGCTTATTGGGAATCCGCAGATCCTGATATTCGACGAGCCCACAGCGGGGCTGGATCCAATCGAGCGCATCCGGTTTAGGAATACCATCTCCCGCCTATCGGCGGATCGGACGATTATCATTGCCACTCACATCGTACCGGATGTCGAATTTATTGCTCAGACAATCGTCCTCATAAATCGCGGCAAGATCGTCCTCTCCGGGAGCCCGGACGAGCTCATCCATCAGGTCCAAGGCAAGGTCTGGACCCTGGAAACCGGTTACCAGGACGTCGATCAGTTCATTGGGAATTTCAAGATCAGCAATATCCAGCTCTTCGACAGCCGGTATACGCTGCGCATCGTCAGCGCCCTTGCCCCAGATGAGCAGGCTCAGCCGGCAACTCCGAGGCTGGAAGAAGCTTATATTTATTTCACCGAAGGCGCCAGCCAATGAACTTATGGGTATTCGAATTCAAGAAGTATGCACTCAAGTCCTACGTGCTAATACTCTTTCTGGTCTGCACTCTCGTCAACCTGGCTGGCGCCTATTTCAGTTGCGCCTATTACAAGCAGATCTTTGATTTCGTCAATTTCCAAAAGCTGTACAACAATCAGTTGAAAGGGCCATTGACCGAAGAAAAGATCGATTTCGTGATTTCCGAGACGAATCGGTTACAGGCCCTCATCGCAGACCAGACCGCCAGCCACGAGTACGACCCGAATACTTATACCGGCAACATCTATTCAGATAATTTCTTATTTTCGCTCGATATCTATCCCGAAGTGAAGTACGCCGTCAGCTATGCGTACGACAACGAGCGGATCGTGCAAAGAGCCGAAGACAACATCGCATTCTTCACAGCCAAAAACAATCCTTACGAAAGGAGAAAAAACGCGCAGATCATTTCCCTTTACAGCAATCGGATCATCACCGATTTCTATGACCTGAAAGGAATGAAATACTTCCTCTATTATGACTTCTCCAGCTTGATCGCGCTACTCTTATGCGTATTGATCGTCGTGCCGGTTTTCGTAGGTGAAAAGGAGACCAAAATGGACCGGTTGCTGCCCTCCTTCAAAAAAGGAGGTGCCCGGCTGGTGTGGACCAAGATCCTGTTTACCTTTTCGGTGGTTCTACTCGCTTCGTTTTGGTTTTCCGTTTGGGACCTGATCGGATTTGCGACGTTCACGCCGCTGCGCGGGTTCGACGCACCACTCTTTGCGCTCCAGGATTTTCAGTTCGCGCCCCTGAACCTCGAGGTATACCAATTTATCTTCCTGGGCTTTGTCCTCAAAACGATGGGGATTGGAACGCTCATCACGTTGGTCTTGCTAGCTTCGTGGGCCTTCAAAAAGACTATCTACGCCTTTGGGATCAGTGCCGGAATGATCTTGATCCCCTATCTGTCGCAATTTGTTGCGAAAGACAGCTTCCAGTTTATTGAATTGGTCAATCCAGCTTTGTTAATCAAAAATCGTTATCTTTTCATGGATTTTTCAGTGCAAGACTTCTTTGGCTATCCGGTCAATTCGGTCACGTTTGCGGTTGCTGCTAACATATTCCTTACCAGCATAGTTATTACCCTGATCATCCTTTCCTCCAGAAACTTCCACCCGTTCTGGAGAGACACATCCCACGCTAAGTCATGAAAATGATCATTTTCGAACTGGACAAAACAGTCTTCAAAAACAAAGGTGTATGGTTGATCGCCCTGGCCGTGGTCATCAAGTTGGTCATGCTTGGCGTTGAAAATTATGCCGTCAATCCATTTACGGTCGAGAACCGGGCGCAATATCTCCCGATCGTAGATGCTTTTTCCGGGAAGATCACTGCAAACTTTTCGGCTGCAATCCAATCGCGATACACGGCCGTCACCGAAGCTCAGGTCAACCTGACCTCTTTACGGCAGAAATATAACAATGGAGAAATCACCGAAGCCGATTACTACACGGAATCGAGAACACTTGAGCAGTTCGTTAACGAAAAGGAGCTATTCCTGGCCTTTTACAGCCAATACATGTATGCCCAGGAAAAACCGGAAGAACGCTATTTGCTCTATGACGACGGCTGGAACGCCTTGCTGGCCCAGGAACGCCTCGATTGGGGATTTGTCCTGCTGGTCATCGTGATCTCAGCCTCCGTTTTTGGCCGGGAATACGAATCCGAGATGCGTAACCTCCTGATTGCCACTCAAAAAGGCAATGCCCGTCTTATCACCGCTAAATATGCGAGCATCTTCGCTACAGTCATCTTTTGCAGTTTTCTCTCTTCGGCTGTCGAATATGCCTTTTTCGGACTGAAGTTTGGATTGCCTTATGGTGACTTCCCTCTTCAGAGTCTGCGCTACTTTCAGGATTCGGCCTTCCACGTGACGCTCGTACAAACGTATTTAGCCATCGCCGCTTACCGGATGCTTGGTTTGCTGCTCCTGGCGGTCATCACAATGTTGATTTCTGTATGGGCACAAAAAACGATCGTGGCCCTGTCAGCGAGTTTGATGGCCGTCGCCCTGCCGTATGCCCTTCCCGTGAACACTTCCGTCAAATATTTCCTACCCTCGCCGCTCGGGTTGATCCTGGCCCAGGGTTTCTTCAGGGGGACACAAATGGGCGAATATTACCAGGCCAATGAAGTGTTGTTCAATGCTATCAGTCCGGGCCTTCAAGCGTGGTTGGTCGTCGGCTGGTTGGTTTTGGCAGGGGTCATGTTGCTGGTGATTTCTTGGAAATTCCTGTCAGCCGGGGGTACTTGGCCATTCCGTAAACAACGCCTGGTTTTCCCCCTCGTTCTATTGATCCTGGCAGGCCTGGCGGGCTGTTCCTCTTCTTCTGCCAGCCACCAATCCTTGGAACGAGTTTTCAACCTGGCCGACGATAGCCGTTTCACGGTCGTGGGCGATGAAATCGTCTCCCTTTACCCCGCTTTTCTCATGGAAAATATGCAAACTCATGAGATCAATAGTGTCATCCGGGACCCGTTCGAGACCGAGGACAATATCAACCAGATGGTAGCTGCCGTTTTCAGCCGGGATGAGAAGTTGTACTATCTCGTCAAAACGAATGACGAGCTGACGGTCACTGAACTGGACCCAGACACATACCGGACGAGCATTCTTTATTCCGAAGATGTTTCGAAGAATCCCGCATTGATCAATTCAGACCTCGAAGTGCATCAATGGGGAATGGGAAAGGCGGCTATCACCTTTTTCCTTGAGGGGAATGAGCTCTATCTTCTCTCAGACATGACTCTTCGTCGGGTTAATCCCGTCACAGGGGTGAAGGAGACCCTTGTCAAAAACGTCTATAGCCGGAGCGCCTTTGATGGAGAGACATATTATTATATCGATCCAATGTTTGAAATCCGGATGTATAATCTTGCCAGTCGGAAAGATCAACCTATCGCCAACCTTCGGGCCGATTTTCTCTACGTTTGGGGAAAGAAAATCTATTACCGGAATATCGACGAAGACAATCTCGTCTACGTATATGACACCGTAACCGGGCAAAACAAGAAGGTGATCCCGGTTCACTCATCGTACTTCGTCTGCGATGACGACGAAATCTATTACCTGAATGATGAGGACCAGGGGTTTCTCTACCGAGCCAATCTACAGACTGGCGTTTCCGAATTCATCGCTCCGCTAACTGGTTATAACTTGCAAATCCTGGATGGCTATCCATATGTGTATTTCCGTGCTTATGGAAGCGACTTTAGTATCGAAACGTACCGGATCGATAAAAAGACACTATCTTATGAAAAGATCGAGGAATATCAAGGATCAGAATAGGACGATTTGGCGTCAATTGGCTGCCAATGATCCCATAAAAAAGTCGGCCATGATGAAAGAACCTCATTCGTTGTCTTTTCTTTTGCTTTTTGCTTTCATTTTTTGGCAAGTCCTTATGTGTCGTTCTCCTGGAAAACAATCAGCTACGTTATACCCTGCAGAACCAACCAATACCACTACCCAGCCATCCTCAACAGGATTACCGACAATTTTCGTATCCCAAACGCCAGAAAAAATGGAAACGTCAACGCCGCAAATAATCATTGTTACCGATTTTCCTACCCCACGAGATCCTTTCTCCAGCGACGTAGTTCATAATGGTCCTTTTACCTTTGACATCCGATTCTTTCGAGACGCTAGATTTAGGAATAACCCCATTGCACCTTCTCTGTTTAGCGACATGGAGGAGAATGGGATATATTTTATGTGGGAATATCAGGGACCAGGCCTGGCTCCCCCTGTGACAATAAATTGGGGAATTGATCCTGATATAGTCGAATTACTTCAACAATCCGAATATCAGACCCATGGAATAAAAAACGGAGATAGCAAAGGATGAAAAGGTGGGTTGTGCCTCCCAAGCGGCAGTATAGTAGGAGACCAACTTGAAGCTTTGGTAAAAATTGATACCCAGGGAAAGAGCGATAGGGCTGTGATTCGTTTCTCTCTTCAAAAGGGGAAAACGGACTAGAACCATGCAATGTTACTGTGGTATCCCTTGGAATGAAATAATATCCTTTCTGGGCAAATGAGGAACTTTAATTCAAAACAATTTGATTTGTTGCAAGCCTTCAACAACCAGGTTCTTGCCTGCCAGGATGACGCCTTCGCTCTTGCCTACCTTCTACTCCCGAACGTAGAGCGGGCTTCCGATCTCGTCCAAAAGTTTTTTGTTCATGCTTATCAGGACACCGCGGACTTTGCGGACAGCATTCGCCCTCGAGTCTTCCGGGAAATCATTGAATCAAATCATGATCGATCACAAAGCGAGCGGCCGTGTTCTATGGGAATATATGATGATCCCCTTATGCTTGCCTTGCAGCAATTAGCTTATGAAGAGAGGTGCATAGCGATTTTGATCGATATCATGAATTTGAAATACCCCGATGTGGCTCATATCATGGGAATTTCTCTTCGTTGTGTTCGTCGTTTGATCGCACAGGCGAGGATAGAAATCTGGAATAGGGTAAAAGTCATGGGTGGAATCATGGCTGAGGGTACATGACAAAACAGGCATAATGATATAGACTATAAGCTAGAGTAATCTTCAACTGGGATGACAACCTGTTTATTCAAGAACCGAAAAGGAGTGATTCCATGAACAAGCTGGCTATTTCGATTCGTAATATTAACGACGGCAATCTGTGCTTGAATGAAATTGGACTCTCAACTATAGAACAATCTGTTTTGCAAGTGATGAATGATTTGATGCGGTTATCCCCTCAAGTTCTGGCAGACAAACTTTCTCAACAGGCCGACCCTTCGGAATGGATCGTACCACCAATGGTACGCCCCCTTGATAATCCTCAAATCTGAGAGACAAAGAAAAAATCGATCTCTGCATTTTAATGTCAATGATAAAAAAGGCATCCACATCATCTGAGTATATCGCGTCAATCATCCAAGAAACCATCCCGGACAGTAATTTTCGGAACCAGATACAATCGACTGCTAACCGTTACCTGGAACAGATGCAGGATGATCTGTCATTTGGATTCCTCCCAACTGTAATTTATAGTGCAATATCGGGTGATACTGAAAAAGCCATACCAATCACAGCGGCATGGCAGTTGATCCAAGTTGCCGCAAAACTCTTCGATGATGTCGAAGATGGAGAAACAACCGAACGAATTGCTGATGCAACCAACCTGGCCACCGGTTTTTTGTTCACCGCACATGCCGCGTTGGATCGATTGGTCGATTATGGCGTATCTCTCGATCAATCTCATCGGATGAAAGTCGGTTTAAACCAAGCCTGCTTATGTGCCTGCGCGGGTCAGGATGCCGATTTGCAGATACGACATATTCTTGAACCAATTGATCCAGACTGTTGGCTCGAAATAGCTAGAAGGAAATCCGGGGAACTCTTTGCCTGGGCAAGCCAGGCTGGGGGGATCGTTGCAGGTGTAAGCGAAACCGTACAGGAAAATTTGTGGGAGTGTGGCCTCCGCCTTGGCACACTCGTTCAAATTGCCGACGATTTCAATGGGATTTGGGGGCCGGCAGGGGAAATCGACCTATTTAACGGCCAATGGACACTGCCCATCATTTACGCCTTTTATGTCGCCAACCCGTTGGAGAAAAAGGTTTTCGATGGCCTTATCAAAAGCGCTGCACAAGGAGATCGTCATGCAGCACATAATGCGCGAGAACAGATTTCCTCGTTAGGCGCCCAGAAATACGTCCTCGCGGTTGCTTACATCCAAAGATCCGAGGCAATTGAGATCCTGGATCATATTCCCCTATCGCCTCCTGCGCGCCAAAGGTTGGTGGTAATATTGGATCGAGTATTCCCTGTGCTTGCACAAGTTGGGGCCCCATCCTATGGATCAAACACGGAAGCCATTATTGTTTCGCATTAGCCTATCATTAATTGCTAAGATCTTTTTGGGCCTTTGCAGTCTTGGCTTCCTCATCCGGATTGCCAGACAGATGATCAATCCTGACTGTTTTTCTGCATCTCTGAGTTGTCCACAATTTCCCTGGGACCTGGTTCCCCCTCTTGTCGCGTTAGGTTTTTGGGCTATTGGTCTCCTGGTGTGGTTTTGGGGACAACCAACTGTAGTGGTCGCATTTTTCTTCGTGGGTTCTTCGACGTTTGCTGCGGGTTTATTGGCAATTTTTGGTTCCGATCTAGCCGGCAGGGTATTTTACATATTACTTGCCTGGTTAGCGCCTTTGTTGTTTGAATTTCATCTGATCTGGTCGTTACGTCCAAGGCGCGGATTGGAAAAAGGGATCCTTTTTGGTCTTGGTGTAGCTGCCCTAGCTTGCTCTACCCCATTCATGTTTTGGACCGTAAATTCTCTCCAGAACCACGGTTGGTTCTCGATTCTGCATGTCGCCGTTCGGGTCCTAATTGTTGTTGCATTCGTTATTATCATCGCGTTATTGATCGATCAATTTCGACGGTCCCCTTCTCCAATCATCAAGTACCGTGTCCGGATGGTATTGTTCGGAATGGTAATTGCTTTTGCACCTCTATTATTGTTCTCCTTGTTGCCCAACGTCCTTGGCTTGTACTTTATCCCCACCGAGGTGAATTTCGCCTGGCTCATATTTATCCCCCTTTCTTACGGTTACTCGATTTCTCATCCCAAGTTCGGTTGGATGGAGAAGATCTACAGCCGGGTCATCGTTTATTATCTGGCACTGGTCTTGATTTTGAGCGGTTACCTTGTGATTGCGGAGGTATTTGCCAGGTGGCTTCCCGGTTGGGCTAACATGTGGGCCTGGGTAAGCGCTGCTCTGAGCGTCGTTACAATTTTCTTCCTCACTCGTGCCAACCAAATCATCCACAGGATCGTCGATTGGGTGGTCTACGGCAGCGAAAGAAGTAATCTCGAGTTGTTGAAACAAATGACCGATACACTAGGCCTGGTCCTCAGTCAAGAGAAATTACGACGAATGTTGGTGGATGAGCTGGTTTCTATCATACCCCTAGCCGGTTGCGCGATTTTCCTGAAGAACACAGGTGGATCGTTCGTAATACAAGGTAAGACGGGATTTATTTGGCCTGATTTGCCAACTCTTACCTTTCCGGGAAATGGAAGACTTGCTACATATCTTAAAAATGCCGGCTCATTAATTGATAATCAAGTCATCCAGCGCAAGTATTCCCTCAAAACTCTATCCGCAGAGGAATCGATACTTCTTGCTCTGGAAGGCATTTGGTTATGGATTCCATTGGTTTCAGGGGAGGAAATGTATGGTTTATTGCTGCTAGGGCATTTCCCAGGCGATTACTTGTTTACTGAGAGAGATCATCAGGTATGGCATATCTTTGCACATCAGGCCGGGATCGCAGCCCATAACGTCTTGCTAACTGAAGATTTACAAATCAGCCGGAATGACCTTGCACGGGCTCACCAACAACTGCTCTACGCCAGGGAACAGGAACGACGCCAAATTGCGCGTGAAATTCACGATAACGCCGTACAGCAGTTGCTTGGCATCAGTTACCAGGTAGCCATCCTGGAGCAAAAAGTGAACCGGATCGAGCCGGCTGCCCTCCTGAAAAATGAAAATGTGGGGACGGAATTAGGTCGTTTACGTCAAGAAATGTTGCGGACTACTTCTCAATTACGCGATTTGATAGGCGAACTGCGGCCGGCAGGATTGGAAGAGTTTGGATTGGCGAGTGCCCTGGAAGGTTTCATCCACAAATTACAGCGTCAAGGTGGACCCAACACTCCGATGATCGAATTCGAGTTGAACCAAAACGGAATCCTTCTTCCCGAAGCAGTGTCGATTTGCCTGTTCCGGGTATCTCAAGAGGCCATTCGAAACTCCCTAAAACATTCGCATGCACATCGCATTAAATTACATCTTTCTAGCCAGGGAAACGAAATCGTGCTCAAGGTTCTTGATGACGGTTGCGGGTTTTCTCTTCCTTCCCGGTTGAGTGAACTTACCCAATCCAATCATTACGGATTGGTGGGTATTTCTGAGCGGGTCGCCTGGGTTGATGGGCACCTGGATATTCGATCTCAGCCCGGTCAGGGGACCGAGATTCTTGTCCGAATACCTTTGTGAACTTATTCTTTTTTTCAGGAGTATTGATTATGGTTAATATTTTGCTTGCCGACGATCACCCCTTGATCCGAACCGGGTTGCGCTCAACCCTGGAGCAGGAGGGTGATCTCGTGGTTGTCGGTGAGGCCACCGATGGGGTAGAAACCCAACGACTTTGCCAGGAGTTGGTTCCGGATATCTTACTTCTCGACCTCGGAATGCCAGGACCTCCCGCAATGGTCACCGTGAATTCCGTTCTGGAACTATGTCCTCAAGTGAAGATTATCATGCTGACTGCTTACGATGACGAAGTCTATGTTCGCAATCTGGTGGGTTTGGGTGTCTCAGGGTATGTCTTAAAGGACGAGGCCCCGGAAACCCTGGTCCGGGCGATCCGGGTAGCATTGGATGGAGATACCTGGTTCAGCCGGAGAGTGATCGATATCCTAGCCAGGCCATCCGCTGAACCCAGTGAGCTTGAGAATGGAGATCATCTCACAGAGCGTGAACGCGAGGTATTATCCTTGATGGCAAAAGGATACGTAAACAATCAAATCGCAGAAGCGTTATCGGTGGCCGAAGGAACCATCAAGAACCACGTGGTCAACATCTATCAGAAGTTGGATCTGCACTCTCGGGCTGAAGCCGTCGCCTGGGCTTGGGAACATGAAGTAAATCACTAAACCCTGAACATACTGATTACAGCTAAAGGAGCGTTTCCGAAGATGCGATGCCTGAAGCGCTCCTTTTTATTTGTGTTTATCAATCGATATCAATACTTATCTTCATGAAGGGGTATAGGGCGAAAGTCATAGGAGGAATTGTGACCAGGACTTCATGACAAGGCAGATGAATTTGTGTACTATCAATTAGTAATCAGGGCAAGCTTATATTGAATATCGCCCTACATGTACTATTGTAAAAATCTCCCTAGCGTTTGAATCCTTTAATGAGTACATGGTAGTTAATGGAGGTGATATATGTAAACTGAAAGATTCCAAATTTATATTTTGTCAATAAAGAATAAAACGCCAACTCTTCAGAAAGGAGCTTCCGATGAATAACACTATGTTTAACAACAAGGTTCTGAAATTCTTGGGCATTTTCTTGATGTTAATCGTATTGCTAATATCATCTATTGGGGCAACAACCAAAACAAGTATTGAACAAACATTAGGTAGCCCTGTAACAATTTCAGATTATCAAGCAGCTCAAAATAATACAACCTTAAACGATGAAGATAAAATAAAAGTGGCTATTGATGCTTACTTCAGTTCAGGCTATGAAGGTCAAAAAACATTGAAATCACAAGATATAACGCCACTTATCGATGGCAATACGCAAACATGGGTAAAAAAGGAGAAAGACAAACGGGAAATCGAGCAGTATCTTGGTAAGGTCTTCGATCTAAAATATAAAGATTATAGTTTTACGTTGGAATATGGTTCAATAGAAATTAAAGACGAAAATGCGGTCGTTCAATTAAGTGAAAGCAGCCAGGTTGTATTTGATGCTATTGCACCAGAAGTCTCAAAAAAGGGGGATATCCCCCACGTTATTACCCTTCATGACCTTCCCCCAGTTTTGTAGACATGGTTAAAGGGTGAGTTTCTCAAAATCGACAGGGCTAACGTAGCCCAAAGTAGAGTGTAACCGTTGACGATTGTACCAAACCTCCAAGTACTCAAAGATGGTTGTGCGAGCCTGGACACAATTAAGAAATGGGCCGGTCACACATTCAGTTTTCAGAGTACCGAAGAAACTCTCCATGACCGCATTATCGTAGCAGTTGCCTACTCCACTCATGCTTAGCTGGGCTTGGGCTTCGTTCAGGCAATTGCAGTAAGCCGCACTTGTGTATTGACTGCCTTGATCCGAGTGGTGAAGCAGCCCAGCGGGTGGTTTCCGTCCCGACAGGGCCATGCGCAAGGCGGTTTCGACCAGATCTGTATCCATTCTCTGGCTCATCGACCAACCAATCACTCTGCGGCTAAACAAGTCCAACACAACTGCCAGATACAGCCAGCCTTCGCCGGTCTCGATGTAAGTAAAATCGCTGACCCATTTCTGGTTGGCAGCAGCGGCGAAAAATTCCTGGTTCAGCCAATTAGGAGCTGGGACCATGCCCAACTGGCGTCGGGTGGTCACTGGACGGTAGCTGCGCCTCTTTTGAGGTGTAATCTGGTGTATTCGCATCAGGCGGGCCACTCGGTTACGCCCACACACCTCTCCCTGACGATGCAAGACCACGTGGATACGCGGACTACCGTAGGTCTTCCGACTGGCTTTATATTCTTTCTCGATCAATATCAACAAAGCCTGGTTGGCTTGTTCACGTGTACTCGGCGTTCTGTGCCGCCAAGCATAATATCCGCTGCGTTTCACCTCCAGAACCTTACACATACGCTTGACCTGGAATTGTGTCTCATGAGCAGCCATAAAAGTATACTTCATGCGCCTTTCCGGGAGAAAATGTTGACTACTTTTTTTCTTAAGATCTCTCGCTCTTCGGCTACCTCCGTCAGTTCCCGCTGCAGACGCTGGATTTCACGTTTAGCCGTTTCTAAATCGCTCGGTTCCAGGCTAGATCCTTGGTTTTCATGCGTGACCACCTGGTATTTGTTTCGCCATTTCAACAACATCCCTGGTGTAATCCCTAATTCCCGTTCTAGCTGGCCAGCACGTTTCCCACTGCTTTTCAGTAGTTCTAGCGCCTCGCGCTTGAACTCGTCTGTGTATACTCGATATTTCTTATCGCTCATCACCTTCCTCCGTTCGCTTTCACTGTACATCATTCTCCCTTTGTTTGTGTCCACTGATTTGGGGGAAGGTCATCACAAAAAGAATGATAGTTGGCTAATCTCCAAAGATGATTATCAAGATGAGCTATTAGACCACCTTGGTGAATATTCAAAGGAGGAAATTAAAAACCAAATTGATGAAAACTACCAAGAAGAATTAAAAATTAAAGCAAGTTCATCTTCCGATAGAAGCCAAAGTAGAATAACTCTCGCGAGTTATAATCTCAGTCCGATGGCTTATACGCTTTATTCATACAATAGAACACCAGCATGGCAATATGCAGATTACTACTGGAATAATACTTTCAATCCTGCATATCGATTAGATCCAAGCGGTAATGATTGCGCAAACTTTGTGTCACAAGCGATTAATGCTGGATTAACTAATACATCATCGCCAACCTCAGAACCTTCAAGCGCTTTCTTTGGTCCCTTTGGTACATGGCCTCCTGGAGATAGTAATTGGAGCCAGCAATGGTATTATAAATTTCATACTTCCGGGTCAGACCTGTCCTATTCAGCATCCTTCGCTTGGGAAAATGTTGTAGGCCAGTATAATTTCATAACAACAAATAATTGGACTAAAGGTCCGACTGGCTATGAATTTGAAAGTCCTTATGTTCTTACTATTGCAGATGTTATCCAAATCAAAATAGGTTCTGATTTCGATCATGAGGGAATTGTCGTTGGTATCGCTGGAGATCCAACCAATTGGTCAAATTGGTGGATAGATGCCCATACAACTGCCCGTTACCATTATCCACTCTCCTATTGGATGGTTTACCAATGGCGCGGCATCCATATTACTGGAGGCTATAAATAATTTGGCCGTTGGATAATCACTATAGGCCTTAATTGAAGAAATTTGTCACCCCGCGGAAGCTTTTTTTGAGAACATTGTAAATTAGTTTGGTTTATCATTACGCAATGACGGAAAATGTCCTCGGGGTGACAAATATTGGTTATTATCATTAGCAAAAAGGAAAAAGAATGACTCGGTTTTTTACCGCTAAAATGTTGTCAATCATTTTCACGTTGATATTACTGACATCCTGTAGTTACGAAAATGAAATAATTCAATCAACACCGTCCCCTTTTGTGAAAAATACAAAAAATATTCTTGATCAGACACCAACGATTGGATACACATCGGCACCTACCACTACTCCTTCATTGACCGTGCT
Organism: uncultured Chloroflexia bacterium; assembly: GCA_963781665.1. Taxonomy (GTDB): domain Bacteria; phylum Chloroflexota; class Anaerolineae; order Anaerolineales; family Anaerolineaceae; genus JAJYIW01. The sequence continues at coordinate 39,663 of CAWAGA010000001.1, read as the reverse complement.
TCAAAATTCCATCACGCCATCATCCGTCATGCCAATGGTATGCCTTGGATTTGAGCCAACTCCGATCAGTACGCCTCTTCCATGGATCAATGATCCTAATGGTAATTGGGAGAAAATAGCTACGGCACGCTTGCCAATTCAAGGCCATGAATGTACAGCGCCCTACGATATCGTCAACCAGTTGGTCCATCAATGGTTAGATAACATCATTGTCAATACTCCTCATTTGTCTTGTGGTCTGATAGATTATAAAGTTGGTACAATAAGCATCCGACCGGATTCTGCGACGAATGTGAACACTCCTACTCCTCAGTACGATATTGTGGCATTTGTTGATTACGAAGTCAATATTGGAGGTTTCTCCGATTGTGGCTGGATTCCTAATCGAGGTGAACTCGAAGGGAATGGTTGGATTAAAACCCATGACCCCTTTGGGGTATATCGACAAGATGGATTTTATCAATTGGTCGTTTTATCGGGTTGGGGGTCATAATTTCAGTAAATTACAGATATGACACTTGTAATTCGGTGAATTCGCACAGTTAAACGGAGCATGCCGCACATAAAAAGTGGGAAGCGCGCTGGTAATTTAATTGTACATCGAGTGTTCGGCAGGTTCCGAATTGGCGAGCGAAATCGCCGTTGTGACTCGCCTGACAATTACAGCAGGTAGGCGTTGATAATCAGCCGATCTAAGATCGCATCGACCATGGTAGGACTAGGGATTTGCCCAAACCTCTCGGTCACAAGCAGTTGGGAAACTACCAGAATAGAGGTATGGCCAAATTGGTCATCCAGGATAACCAGGAGGTCCTGAGCATTGGGGCAGGGTGCGGGCATCGTGTATCGAACCGTCCAAGACAAGCAGTTCGATGCGGGCCAGGGAGGGCAAGAACACAAGAACAGTGCTTGTCCTTTGACTGTGATCAGATGCTGGACTTTCGTGGTGAGCACTTACCAGAAGTTGGATCTGTACTCTCGAGCTGAAGTCGCCGCCTGGGCCTGGGAACACGATATCAATCGATAGATCTAGCTACCTGACAGTTTAAAAACAAAGGGGTGATCAGCACAAGATCTCCAGTAAAATCGGTTTTGCTGAACCATTTTACAAAACGGAGTATCCCAATGCTGATCACCCAACTCTATCATACCTGGATGAAAAAGATTGCGCAACTGCTTCCGGATGAGCGGATCACACGAATGCATAACTTGGCCTGGTTTTTGGCCGGGATCTTTGAAAGTAAGTCGGTTCACTTGAGCAAAGTGGCCGGTAAGATCCCAGGCAGAGCGACGCTGGTTAGTATTACCCGCCGCCTGGGTCGTTTTCTGGAGAACCCGGAATTTCGAGTGCGTGATTGGTACGAGCCGATTGTAAAAGGGCTTTTGGCCCAAAGAATCGGTCTAGAATATCGTTTGATCGTGGATGGCAGCAAAGTTGGTTTTGGCCATCAACTTTTGGTGATTACACTGGCTTACCGCCGGCGAGCCATTCCACTGGTTTGGATGTGGGTGCGCAGCAGCCGTGGACACAGCACCAGTGGGAGACAGTTGGCCTTGTTGAACTATATTCACAAGCTTTTGCCAGGAAGATGCGCGAGTGCTGGTGTTGGGAGACTCGGAATTTGGAGCGGTAGAAGTGCTGAAACAACTGGACCAATGGGGCTGGAAGTATGTTTTGCGCCAGAAAGGCAGTCATTTGGTGCGCGAAAACGATCAATCGCCCTAGGTGGCTTTGGGAAGTCTTCTGACCCAGGCCGGTCAAAGCCTCTGGTTGGGTCAAAGACAACTGACCCGATTGGATGCTTATGCGGTCAATGTCCTGGCTCATTGGAAAATAGGCGAAAAAGAACCCTAGTTGTTGGCCACCAATCTGCCCTCGTTTCGGGAGGCCCTGCAAGCGTATGAGCGCCGCATGTGGATCGAAGAAATGTTCGGCGACCTCAAAGACAATGGCTTTGACTTGGAATGCACCTGTTTGCGATCGGTATTCAAACTGCATCGTCTGACTTTCATCATCGTCCTATTGTTCATTGAATTGGTCGCCTCTGGTTTGAAGATCATCAAGAACGGCCTGCGACATTTGGTCGATCGTCACGACCGCCGTGACTTGAGCATCTTTCGAATCGGTTTGTATATGCGTGAAAGGCATTTGACTAACTCTACTAACTTTATCCTTGATTTCTATCCGCTCTTATGACAAACTGTCAGGTAGCTAATCGATAGATCAAGATTGCATTGAATCCATAAATCATCCCCGACGAGGTATTATCGGGGATGATTATTTTTTATTTATCAAGCTTTGCCCGGTCGATATCTTGGACCTCCTCTCGTCTCTGATGGTCAATGTCAGGGGATAGGGCGAAAGTCATGGGTGAAATCGTGACCAGGACTACATGACAAAAGCTGGAAAAATTTTATGATCAATTTGTAGATCGAGTGAAATGCTCTGTTTCAAAAAGGAAGGAGGATATATCACCGTACAGAAACAATCGTGTTTAGCCGATTAAGCATAAAAATATTAGCCCCTCTGGAAAGAAGAAAGATTACCGCAAATTCTTCAGAATTTCTGACTATAAGGTATAACAAAAAAGTGGAAGGTTAATTGATCTTCACCCCAAATATCCACAAAACACTAACCGATAGGGGTCATAGTAAGTAGGATAAGTGAACTCGGAGGAAAAATGAACGACAAACCCAGAGCAATATCTTTCAAAAAACCCGGACCCATGCCCGATCCAGGAGTTGTCTTACCCGCGGTGACCTACTATTACGGGTTTGACATTTCGATCTATCCTGGTGATGACGAAATGAGTGCATTCTGGACAGGAACACCTTTCTGGTATACCGGGTTTTATCTCGGCCCAGTTGCGCACCGCAATAACGATATTTCGTGGATGGACAAGAGGACATACCTCAAAAATCTTGGTTATGGATTCCTGGTAATTTACTTTGGACGGCAACAAGGTGACAGTGGCCTTACTGCTGCTCAAGGTCGAGACGATGCGGATGATGCTCACAATTTGGCCGATAATGCAGGCTTCCCAGCTGGGACCTACATTTTCCTTGATGTTGAAGATGGAGGGACATTATCCTCTCAATATATGGACTATATTTCCGGTTGGGTGCAAAGGATAGATTCTACATCCACTCCATTTTGGGCAGGGGTCTATTGTAGTTTCTATCAAACGGCTGACCAGATAAGGAATGCGCTCAGTTCGTATACTTTAAAAACATGGTGCTATAATATAAACGTCCCCCCAGCACCAGGATGTAACAATATTCCTACTACTGCCCCCAATCCAGCTAATTGTGGAGTTAGCTTTGCAGCAGCATGGCAATTGGCCACAAATTGCTCAAAAACCTACAATGGCACAACTCTCACAATTGATGTGGATACTGCACTCTCTCAGAATCCATCCGTTGGGTAATCAGCTAAGGCTTTTCAATTACCGAGTACCAAGATTTTGCTTTAGGTTCTGCCAAGTAGAATACCTGGGAAACTTTTTCGGATCTTTGTGCTATACCAAATTGGCCGATAATTTCTGTTTGGATCATCACAGAGAAATGTTTCCAGAGCAATCAAGCAGAACATCTGGGCCTGCTTATTTAGAAGAACATCCGGCAGGCCCAGGTCTATTCAGAACTAGTAGCGTTCTATATGGTCTCAATAATTTTACATTCAGCCTTCCGACATTACCATATCTCATAAATGGCTGAGGAATAGAAAAATTAGCAGAAGAACGATAGTAGGATATTAGTATGTCTATATCATTAAAGGATGCGAAATGATTAAAATATCCATAAAGCTGCTTCGAGTTATTATTTTATTCCTTCCTATGCTTTTTTTATTCGTCAGCGCTTGTGCTCCATCACCCACCACTAAGGTGACTGCAACTCCGATACCCACCATGGCAGTTACTGGCCAAGCCAACCCGACAAAAATAGTTGTTACAACAGAAACAGCATTACCCCTTCTGCAACCATCCTCATCCCCCAAAACCAATTTGCAGACTCCAATTACTTCCATTCATATGGTTAATGAATTACAAGGCTGGGCAATCTCCCAAATGCTAGTGATGTATACAAAAGACGGAGGCAAAACCTGGCTTGATATCACTCCGAAAGAAATCCAGACAATTTTTTCTTCTCTCCCCCATCAGGGTCAGAATGTTTTTGAGTTTAAAGCGGCATTTGTCGATACGCAAGAGGCATGGTTGGCCGTGCCTCAACCGGGTAAAATCACGCTTATTCGAACAGACGACAGTGGTAAAAACTGGCAAACCACCAGCTTGTCGATCACTCAACCTCAGGGGGCCTTTCCTGTCCAAATCACTTCCCTGGTCTTTGTGGATCCTCAGATGGGCTGGTTATTACTATCGACGGGTGAGAGCGCCGGCCAGGAGAATGTAGAACTCTTTCAAACCAAAGATAGTGGTATAACCTGGAACTTGGTAGCTGATACTGGCCAGAATGCTTCGGTAGGAAAGATCACCAGCGACGGCACAAAAACCGGGCTAGCATTTCGCGATACGTCCGAGGGATGGCTGACAGGTTCGACTCATGGCAACGCGGTTTTTCTTTATCAAACTATGGATGGAGGAGCTACCTGGAACACTCAGTCACTCGACCTGCCGGAAGGGTTTACAGCTACGGGTGGTTCGGCTACCTCTTACCCCCCCATCTTTTTTGACAATCAACATGGGGTGATGCCTGTATATCTGGGCAGCTCGACTCCGGGGATTAATTTGTTTTTTTATCGAACCACGGATGGTGGAGCCCATTGGGTAGCGACGAGTCTTATCCATGCACAAACCAATCGGTTTTATTGGTCTTGGGTGGATGCTACGTATGGATTTGTTGCTGAGGTTGCGACTGATAACCTGTATACAACCACAGATGCGGGCCAGTCCTGGACAAAGATTATTTCTGGGACACTACAATTCAGTGAACTAGATTTCATTTCTGCCTCTACCGGTTGGGCAATTTCCAGTGGAATGATATACCAGACTCAGGATGGAGGCCAATTATGGGTCCCCATTAATCCAACGATGAGATTGAAATGAATGAGGTTTTACGAGCTTTTCTCCGGATGGGGCAGGTTGAGCTTAACCCCGGCGCTTTCTCAGGAAGAAGAGAAGAACTCCTCTAGATGGTTGAAGTTTCAGATAAAATCGATTGAAAAACGATTAGTAATATCCTGGCCAGGCCATCCGCTGAACCCAGTGAGCTTCAGAATGGAGATCATCTCACAGAGCGTGAACGCGAGGTATTATCCTTGATGGCAAAAGGATACGCGAATAATCAGATCGCAGAAGCATTATCGGTGGCCGAAGGAACGATCAAGAACCACGTGGTCAACATATACCAGAAGTTGGATCTGCATTCCCGGGCTGAAGCCGTTGCCTGGGCCTGGCAACATGAAGTAAGCCATTAAACCCCGGTCTTCTGATTGCAGCTAAAGGAGCGTTTCCGAAGATGCTATGCCGGGAGTCCTCTTTCTTAATTGTATTTATCAAGCGATATCGCTATTTATCTTTATGAAGGGGGATAGGGCGAAAGTCATGGGGGGAATCGTGACTGGGACTACATGACAAAAAATTAAAAATAATGTAGTCTAGTAATTAATGTTTCTCCTGTGAATAGAACGGAGGTAAATAATGAGAAAGAAAAAAAGCTGGGTTCCAGCACTTCTAGCGCTTCTAATGATTGTGTTCGGTTTTGTGATCTACACAGAAGCTTCAGCACAAGCGCCAAAATGGCTAGGTTGGCTAATCCCTTCCGGGCAAGACCCCGCCGCGCCTGTTCAGGTCCAAGAAGCCCTTGTTCCTAACCCAATCAGCGCACAATCTTACCCCACTACCAGCGACTCTATTTCAACCAGCTATCTGGAAATTCAACAGGTTATAGAGAAAAACAATACCGAGGCAATAACGCTCTTGGCACCTGGATTTTTGCATATTTCCAAAGAAAAACAGATTTTCTCCAGCAATTCCGCTACTTTTGCAAACGGCGAGCTCATTCCAACCTTCGAAAAAATTGATGAGTGGTATCAACTAGAAGAAGGTGGTCAGGTGATTGCATATGTAAGCATCACCGACACTGGTGATCCTGCAACCACCCAAACGGTTGTTTATAAGGATAAGAAGTTTACGAACCTTACCTTCCCTAATCTGGCCAGTACCGAACCCGAGGATTTCTTCCTAAAAACACTCGACTTTGGTTTTGCGGATATCTTTTCAGGAGAGAAATCAGCTGATCTTACCGTGGTTCAAGAAGGAAATGAAACCACATTTTCTATTACGACCCCAATAGAAAACCCAGAAGAAAATCCTAAAGGAGTTAGTTATAGTGCGATCAGTGAAAACTATAGCATCTCAAATGATACGGGGCTGATTAGGCAGATCGGGCGCGATTATATCGATCTAGAGGGAAATAAGGTCCAGGCTTTCACCATACAAATTCTCGGCGTTGAGCGCGTTGAGGCCTTTCCTGAAGACATAAGCGCATTTTTAGAGTGAAGGAGACAAAATGAAAAAGAGAATTTTACTCATTTTCCTCACAGTTGTTATTTGCTTGGCAACAGTCTCAGTAGTGCAAGCTGCCTCATCAAATTACCACAACATTACCACGATTACCTACAACAACAGAATCACCGATCAAGGGAACTATCGTTGGAACGGCGGCTACTCTATGAGTACATCCCCGGTGACATATATGGATCAATTAGGGCTAACGTACTGGCAAACCTATTGCAGTTGTAATTACACTATCGATTACGCGTCGATCATAGCATACGATAGCAGTTACAGTTGGATGATGGGATACAACATTTCATCAAGAGCGGATGGCATGGCCCAGATGAAGACCAATTGCTCCGGTCAAACTCTCAGGGGGCATGATTACGTCCAATACTACTGGCAGGATTCTGGATATGCCGGAGATGGCGGTACGCTCAATACTGCGTCAATCATGACTTACCCATAGATTGAACTTTTTGCTAGATAAAAAGAGGCTGCCCCTTTCCTTTAGGGTCAGCCTCTTTAGTTAAATCCTTCAAAAGTTGAATTTGCAGATCGAACAAAACTAAATACCGCCTGCTACCCAAGTCGTATGCGAAAGGCCAAACATTAATAGGGCGAACGCATCTAAATTCAAGGATCGGGGATAATGATTTTCACTTACCGGTAATGGAGGAAGATCATGGTCGGCTGGAAATTCGCCAGTGTTGGAGTGTCTCGGACCCCGAATACCTGGCCCAAATCCGGGATGAGGGTCACTGGCAGGGAATGCAGACGCTGGTGTTGATTGTGTCTGAGCGACGCATCGGGGAACAAGTGGAATTCCAGGAACGCTATTTTATCTCCAGTTGCAGAAAGATCCTGAGCGCCTCTTGCAGGCTAAACGCAATTATTGGGGCATCAAGATTAGTTTGCATTGGATCCTAGACTTGACCTTCAACGAGGATCGCAGTCGTATCCGGAAAGATCATGCCCCCGAGAATTTGGCTTTCATGCGGCATATGGCGGTGAATTTACTCAAACAGGAACAGTCGGTGAAAGTCGGCATCCGAGCCAAACGGATGAAATGTGGCTAGAATACCGAGTATTTGCTCAGGAAAATTCTATGGGATTCTTGGTCCCAACGGAGCGGGGAAAAGTATCCTGCTAAGAACCATTCGTGGACTGGTGTTACCGACAAAAGGGGAAATCTATGTGTTTGGCGAGAAGATCGGAAAAGATATTGAGTTTCCGAGGGATTTGGGAGCTTTGATTGAAGGTCCAGGGCTTTTGCCTCAATATAATGGGTTTATGAACCTTGAGTTGTTATCTAAGATCAGGAATTGTATCGATAAGACCAAAATTGTTGAGTCAATTCGTCTGGTCGGGCTAGATCCATATGATCGGCGGCCCACAAAAACTTATTCAACAGGGATGCGCCAAAGGTTAGGTATTGCATTAGCTATTATGAAACAGCCAAAGTTGCTGATTCTGGATGAGCCAATTTCCGGTTTAGATCCTCAAGGAATTTATGACATCCATGAGGTATTGAAAAAAATCCATAATGAAGGTAATACCATTTTGATCACAAGCCATAGTCGAGAGGAGATAGATTTGTTATGTGATAAGACTTTTATGATCACCACCGGGATATTATCACCTATAAATCCGTCAGAAAACTTGCATCAGCCGCCGAGTGATTGATATTCTGGCCAAACCAAATGGGGATCCTGGGGATGTCCAAAATGGGGATCACCTCACCGAGTAAGAATATGAGGTGTTATCACTGCTGGTAAAAGCATATGCGGACCATCAGAGTTACTGAGGCTTTAGCTATTACCGAAGGAACCATCAAGAACCACGTGGTCAACATCTATCAGAAGGTGGATCTGCACTCTCGGGCTGAAGCCTTCGCCTGGGAACATGAAGTAAGCCATTAAACCCTAAACATACTGAACACAGCAAAAGGAGCGTTTCCGAAGATGTTATGCCGGAAGCGCTCCTTTTTATTTATATTAGTCAATCCGAAACACAATTTTTCTTCAATTAGGGGGATAGGGTGAAAGTCATGGGAGGAAACGTGACCGGGACTACATGACAAGTCGTGCAATTAATTGTACGATCAAAACAAATCAAATCAGGTACGAAATTTATAACAAAGTTTTCCATCCATCAATCAAATGTGAATAGAATGCCTTGTCTCTAACCCAAATATCAATTAACAGGATAATAATTTTAATAAAACAATAAAACAAATGAATTAGAGGAATTTCATCGGTCAGCCATCTAATTTGATATAAAGTGTTGCAGCAAAGAGGAGTAAAAATGAAAAAGATATATTTCTTCGCAGTCGGATTGATTTTTTCATTCCTTTTAACGGGAATGAACCCAAGTTCAGATATTGTTAATCTTGGATCAACCAAAAGTAGAATTGCTGCGTTGCTGAGTGACTACAGCAATTTTCTAGCAAATGGAAACACTAAATGTGGGAATAACTATTCCGCTTCGATAAGCAAATTGGTGGAAGAGCGAAGACAATTTTATAAAGAATTTCTCGAAGTGGGGCTTCACACCACATTTGTCGGGATTGAATTGAATTTCACACCAATTTCTGATGCAAGTATTGAAAAATCCGATTCCCAAATTACTAATTTCCAAGCAACCGAAAAAGTAATCTTACATGGAAAATCCATGATATCTTCACCTGAAGAATACCCTTTGGTACAGTCAGCCAATTGGGCAATAGCTCATACAGATAACGAAGTTGTCAAACAAAAACTAACTGTATATGCAGAGAACATTGTGAATAGTGTAAACGATTCACTTCATGAAGATATTAAGATCGAACTAGTCTTGAAGCACTCGTTTGAGGTCCGAGATAATGGGGGAAATATTGTAATTCTCGCCGATGAATATGATGATAAAAGTGTTGAAAATATCGTAGGTACCGATGTAGTGACTTGGAATGGAGACGAGCCTTTAAGGGTAAAGCCTGATTGGACTTAATCGCCAGATTATATCTTTTTCCACACACCTGTAGAAGAACTAGGGAAAAGCCTTCTGTCAGACTATGAAGCGGCAACCAATAATCAAGTACAACCCAATTCCATATTATCCTTTTCGCACGCTAATACAGCAAGTTATGCAAATAGCTACTCCTCGAATACAACCCTGACTTGCTCTGATGGTACTACTTTACAAGATGAAAATTATTATAATGGCTCATACAGTTTTTACGAGTGTAGCGACTGCGCCAATTTTGTCTCTCAGGCAATCAGATATGGTGGGTATACAACGGATGGGAGTTGGTATCCATATTCATATTACTGGACAAACTCAATATATTTAGAGGATTATCTGGTAACAAGTGGAAAAATTGTGTTTGCTGGAAGCTTATCCAGCTTACAACCAGGAGATATTGCTTGGACTGGAGATTTAGGGCATGTAGTAGTCTATTCAGGTGTGAATCCTTCACGGTATACTGGCCATACGAACGACCGTTTGCTTAAAAATTGGGATTCATCCTTAACAAAATATGGGTTATTATATTAGTTCGGTAGGTAAAACATCTCAGGGAAGATTCCCAGAGCCACTAGCTTTAGGGAATCTTTCCCGTGAATTTCAAGTTACTCTCTTGTTCAGGGCAATATCAGGTTAGGAATAATCCAGGTAATACGCCAAAAGATTTTTTTACCCGTAAAAGGATTACATAATGAAAAAGATCGTAATAGCATTTGCAATCATGATCACCTTGATTTCAGGTGGATTAATTTATTGCCTCAACAACCGACGAGCAAACGTGACGTCTGATTCTAATTCAAGTAATTGTCCGCCCCAGGAAGAACTAGAGAAAGATTATGACATTGCAATTTGTATTACAGATTCCTTATCACCTGATGAGATCGTGCAACTATTGGCAACTGAATGGTTACAAAATTCTACCAAACCTGAAGTATCAGATGAATATCGCCTCAACGAATATCGGATCGATACAATCAATTTATTGGAAAACGTAGCTTCACCAAGCGGACCCGAACAGTATCCTCTCGGTGCACAAATTACTTTTTCTGTTCTTCCGAGCGTTGATGTGAAAAAAACCAATTGGATTGTGCCAGATGGCTTATTGGGTCAAAATGGATGGATTATCAATAAAAAAATGTATGTTGGTGTCAAGAAGCTAGGAAATGGGATCTGCCAGCTTAAACTATTAGGACAATGTATCAGCTGTTAATCAGTTCGTTTCTTTCATGGCTTGCTGATCGGGTATCAGTCTCAGCATATTAGAACAGGCCGGGGCACAAAAAACAGCATAATGTTATGCCTTTTCGAAAGGGGATCACCATGAGGCGGAATAAGCACCTTCTTCTTTTGCTTGTTGCAGTGAGTGTCATTGCTGGCGGGGTGATATTATCAAAAGCTTCCGCCCAAGGAATCTCACTCAATGAACTGCTCTTCCCACCTTCACTGATCGATCTACCCAAAACATCAATCCAGCTTACCAACCCGCTTTTGAAACAAAAAGAAACCCAAAGGCTACTTGGGGAAGTGATCGTTTTGCTTAAGGAAAACAACCGATTGTTGACTCGGCTGAATGTAGATAGACCACCCTCTGAGAAGCAATAATAAAAATTGATGAAATTCAGGAGGCGTAGGTTCAGGCGATGCAGATTTGCACTCGAGGGGTATCAGATTCATTCGAAGGTTAATTGATATCCTGGCCATCCACCCGACCAAGTGAGTTCGAGAGTAAAGTTTTCCTCACAGAGCGTGAACGCGAGGTATTATCCTTGATGGCAAAAGGATACGCGAATAATCAGATCGCAGAAGCATTATCGGTGGCCGAAGGAACGATCAAGAACCACGTGGTCAACATATACCAGAAGTTGGATCTGCATTCCCGGGCTGAAGCCGTTGCCTGGGCCTGGCAACATGAAGTAAGCCATTAAACCCCGGTCTTCTGATTGCAGCTAAAGGAGCGTTTCCGAAGATGCTATGCCGGGAGTCCTCTTTCTTAATTGTATTTATCAAGCGATATCGCTATTTATCTTTATGAAGGGGGATAGGGCGAAAGTCATGGGGGGAATCGTGACTGGGACTACATGACAAATAAAATTTTTGTAACTACTCAGCCACTTGTGCGGCAATGAAAGGCGGTACATAAGGAGCACCCACCAGAGCTTGATAAATGGCATCCAAAACGGGTTGACCATTCTTGCGAGCGGTAGAGATATAGCTACGCACCTGACAGAAGATCTCGGCGCCCGCGTCAGAGCGAAATCCTCCGGATATTTTTTGCTGGACTTTGACCATGCGGATATCCCGTTCGGCCAAATTGTTATCAAACGGTACTTTAAAATCCTCCATAAACGCGAGCACTTTGTCGGGATGGTCTTTCAAACGGTCGAGCAAGTTTTTAGCAAAGCTTTGTTTGACCCGACCGCGTTTGCCCTCCTGCCGTTCTGGGGGCGGGTTGGCGAGTAAACCCTCGGTGACGATGCGGTCATAAGTCTGTCTGAAACCGATCATCTGGTCCTCGGTCAGAGCCGATTGTCCTTGGGCCTTGGCATCCTCCACGCTCTGCTTGATCTGCAGGAGTTCATCCAGCATTTCACTGGCCCAGGGTTGCCGATTGCATTCGATGACGAAGATCAGGTCCCGGATCAGATGAGCGTTGCATAAGCCATGTTTGGCCTGGGTGTATTTCAGATAGGCCTTCCAGTAATCATGAATGCTCCACCCGGTGCGTTTAGGCAAGATGCCGATGGCATCCATAGCCTCTGACCCCCGTTTGGGCTGAATTTCGAAATAGGTGGCTTGCTCGGTACTGGCTGAATGCAACCAATGCAAATCCCCTTCGACCCGAGCACCCGTCTCATCGAAATGCACTGGCTCCTGGGTGGTGGTCAGATACTTTTTGACCTTTTGGTTGGTGTCGCTCACCTGTTCGGCCACCTTTTCATCGGAGGCGATGATGCTGCCATCCGCCACCGGTTGTTGGTAGAGATCTTCGATCATCTCGGTGGTGCGCTCCAGCGGGATGAACTGGTACTGGTTGAAATACACCATTTGCGAGCGCACTCGGGGACCATACTGGGTCTCCTGGGTGACATCCCCCGGAAAGTCCGCTTCCGTGACCTGACCACAGTGCGGACAGGTCTTGATCTCAGCTCGGTGCTCGGTCACTTCCAGGGTGACCTTCTCGGGGAGATCAAACACCTGGCGTTTTTTGTAGGTATCTGCCGGGACGTTTTCCAGGGAAGCCTGACAATGGCGACACCGGGTCACGGAATGCACTTTTACAGCCTTGGGGTCAGCCACCTTCTCCAGACGATGTCCAGGATGGCCGAATTGACCTCCACTCTTTTTGCCACTCTTGTGGCGCAAGCTTTTGGGTTTCCTTTGCAGCCCATCGCTGGATGGAGGCTTGCTGCTGTTGCCACTATTCTTGGCCAGCCGATCCTCCAAGGCTTGAACCCTTTGACTAAGGAGGAGTATATTCTGGTTCATGGATTGGATCAGCTTCACGACGGCCTCTTCACCCTGATGGTAGACGGCCCGGATTTCAGCTTCACTGAGTATTTTGATGGGTTCCATGAAAACCATTGTGCACCATTCATGAAGCCTTGACAAGAATCATTCATCGGGTTTTTTCTAGACTTTTGACTCAAAAGGCTGAGCAGTTACCTTTTTACTAAACATAAAATCAGTTATCGAAATTAGGCGAGCCTAGTATTCGATATTTTATATATGGCTTGTTTAAAAACCCCTATAAAACTCACCAAAACGGTTTGAGCGGACACGCGGTTATATGCAGCTAGGTATTTATGTTTTTAACTGCATTGCTTTACTCATAGAAGAGCCTCAATATATTCTCTGACGAATTTTTGGATTCGGAATTGCTTGGCATAGTCGGAAAGCTGATCAATATTCCTATCCTTGTGGACTACGTATCTTTTCAATGCCTCGTTCACGAACTGAACATCTATCTTTTTCCTCCTTCGTAACACATCACAGATTGTTCGTTCGAGATTAAATGTCTTGATGTCATTCCCGTGAGGCGATTTCATTGTGATTACCCCTAACAGGTATAAACCACGATTTATAAAATATACTTTTGCCCCACTCGCTTTTAATGGTGTTGCATTATACACAGCTGGGACTGTCACAGAATAAAAGAGCGGAGTCCGATCAGTTAGCCTTAAAAGGTAAAGGGCAGTTTCATGGGAAAAGATCGCTCCTTTGTACCTTGCCTGTATACTGGCCATCTCATCGGCCATATAATTGGCGGCGGAGTAAATTCCTCTGGAAATCCGTTGGATCTCGCCATTCTTTACTAGAATTGAAAGGTAGGTTCTCGGAATTCCAAATTTCACGAGATCAGAAGTTAATAGAATTCCGTTCTGATCCTTCAAAATATCTCGAACCTTTTCAATCGGATTTTCTTTATTTTTTACAACCATGCTTATATTATATGTCAAATCAGCATGGTTGTAAAAATTGTTGCCTGGTTATTTCAATTCGCCTAATTTCTCCCAACTCGGCTCTGCTGCTGATGAATCCTCTCTATATCTAAAAATAGGTTCAAAATAAATATCTCCATTCTTCAGATCCTTGGCCACATTTGAAATGGCAATCACCCGGCGAACTTCATGCCGAATGCCAATTTGCACTAAGAGGTCGATCGCATCAGAAATCATCTGGTTGGCTTCATGTGGTTTTACACCAGCATCTGCACCCATGACTGTTGCCAGACGGCGGGCAGCTTCACGCGGGCTGTCTGCATGGAAGGTGCAGGCTCCGCTGTGACCGGTCATCAAAGCCCGAAATAAACTCATGGCTGCTATCCCATCCCGTACCTCACCGATCACCAGATAGTCGGGGGACATTCGCATGGCATCATCCACTCCGTCCGCTAGGGTATACGGTCGGACATCGGTGCCAACCGCTTGCGGTCGGGCTTCGACAGTCTGTACCGTGGGGCGGTCTACCCAGATTTCCTCCGGATCTTCAATCTTCACAATGCGCCAGATTGAGGGCAGAAAATTACACAGGGCGCTTAGCAACGTGGTCTTTCCGGTCCGGGTTCCCCCGGAGATTAAAATTCTTTTGCCTCCTTCCATCGCCTGTCGAAGGAGATCCATCATCTCGGAACTCATCATTCCACGTTCCAATAACCAATCTGGTTTGACCGGTTTTTGCTCATACAGGCGAATATTGATAGATGGGTTACGACCTGGAGGAGCAATTACCGGGTGTAGGGCTTTGATACGTCCACCACCCGGATTGTGAAGCGTTGCCGGCAGCTTTGCATTAATACTGGGGTTGGTTTCGTTCAACGTCTTGTTTTGCGGTCCGATCAGACGATCCAACACCCGCCAGATCTCACCCGCCCCAGGATGCAGGTCAATTGATTCCCAACGCACAGAACCTTTAAGCATGATTTGCAACAGCCCGCTCGAATAAATCGTGATTTCCGAGATATCCGTTCGCGCCGGCGGCAAAAGTAAATCCAGGAAACCCAATCCTAGAATGCGCCGGGTGAGTTCTTCGGCGATTGCGCCTTCCTGTTGGGCACCTGGACGACAGTTGCGCTTGCGTAAAGCAGCAGAAATTTGTGCCTCAACCCGCTCCCGGATGCGTTGTCGGTCAGTATCACTCGGACCTTGCAACACGGTAGTGGGAAACTCGTGGTTGATTTGATCGATCACTTCATTAAAAACCTCGGATCGGGTGGTTTCATCCAGGTTATTTACATTAGTGGCTGTGTCGTACAAACCCAAAATTCCAGGCATGTCACTCCTCCAATTTTTAGAAACTTCTCTGTCTCAAAAGATGCTTAAGTGAAGCGAATCTTTGGTAATCGCAGAATGCCCTTTTTTCCATCGGTACGATCTAGATTGTTATCCACCATGGGAAACAAGGTGTTAACGATAGCGCGAATGCCTTTAGAAAACTCATCTCCACGGGTCACTGGCAGAATTCCATCATCTTGCGCCTGTGAGACGCCCGGATCAAAGGGGACGATTGCAGCGATAGGCGGAGCCCAACCCAGAGATTTGGAAAGTTCTTCCTGAAAGATCCGAGGGGTGAAACTGCTACGCTCGGAGGTCTGGTTCAAAACCAGATAAATTGAATCTCTGGCAAGTCGTTTTTCACTCTTTAGGCCGGTCAGTAACAAGGTTAGGGTATGGCGAATAGCAGTCAGGTCAGCTAGTGTCGGACGGGTGACGATTAGGGCATAATTTGCGAAGATGATTGAATGCATCATCCACAAATCCTCGGTTGTTGGCACATCCATCACGATGGCAGCATAACGTCCGTCTTCAGAATCTATCAACATTCCATTGATCGTTCCTTCTCCAGTACCTTTATTGGAGCTTTCCAGAATATGCATGTATTCCAGGGAAGATTCAGGCGCAAGCAAGACCTCCAGATTTTCCTTGCGCTGGATCGCAGCCTGAAAGGCAGCCTTACCGGGACGGTCAAAGTACTCGGTGAGGTTCGGCACATAACGTAGTCCTAAGTGAGGCGCAGCTGAAGGTGGTAATCCCATTGAGACTAGCAGGGTCTTCACGCTGAGCCGGACTGATAATTCATACGCCAGATTTTCTGAAATGGTGGAACAACCAGATCCACCTGCATGGGAGAGCACAGCAATCCGTTTGGTTCCTGTGATATAAGCAGAAGCCCCACTGGGAGAATAACCGGATACTCCTTGTTGCATGGGGGCAGCCTGGCTAAGACTGGCACGGGCAGTCATCGCTGCCCCATAGGCAGCCTGAATAACCTCGTTCCAATTGACAGGGGCTACAAAGACCCCACGGACGGTATCTATCTTAGCGAAAGCTCCCTGAAAATCCTTCTGCGGTAAAGGGAGAACCACAATTGCAACCCCTCGCCAGGCTGAAATTTTCTGGAGAGTACGGATCAGTGTGTCGGGGTCTGGAGCAATATCCGCCTGGACAATCACCAGGTCTGGTCGTAAGTTATTCAGGTTGGTTTCAAACATGGACCACTGAGCTGCATGACCCGAGATCATGAAGCGTTGGTCTGCCAGGATCGGCTGCTGCATCTGATAGTAGACGACGTCATGACCAGCCCCGGCTAACATCACCGTGATTTTATTGGTTTGGTAAGCGTTGTCGCTCATTTTGGCCTATTTCTTTCGATATTCATTCATCTCGTTATAAAGTTCACCCAGATTGAGGGTGATCACATCCGCCACATCCAATTCCAATCCTGAGGTTGGTTCCAAAGCCAGATGGATGATGCCGTATTGGTCTAGAGCCGCCAGCAAGGTCGCCGGATCAACCTTAAATCCTGGCGTTACTTCTACCAGCCCGGTGGGAACATCCAGAACGATGACACTGCCCTCCTGGGCGGACACGCTGGTGCGTGCCGAAGAAAACAGCTCTTCTTCACTGGCACCTGCTGGAATCTCTTCATAACGGAAAGATTGCGGAACCATCAAAACACGCACGCCGGTAATAACTAGGCGTGCCAGAGGAGAAGATGGTGGCGCAGGTGTGGGAGTTGGGGTAGGTGTTGCGGCTACACCCGGAGTGAAGGAAACGATCGGTGAGGTAAATTCCGAAATCGGAGCCGTAAATACGCTGGTGCTGCTCGTTTTCAGAATATCAGGGGAAATCATGCCGATCACGGTCACAGTCTGTCCAGGGCGGAGCAGTCCCGCCACGCCACTGGCCAGGTCGACATGGATCGCCAGGGCTACGTGACCTTCCGGTAATTCAGCAGGAATGCCTGCGCCGGCGATCTCACCTAAAACAGAGGTAACAATCAGGTCACCCGGAGCGCGGCCAACCGCCAACATTTTGCCATTTACTTCTTCGATCTTGGCGATGGCATCCGCCGGTTTAGCTCCCATCGGAATGGTGCGCAATTCGACCAGCTGATCGGTCAAAAGAGTGCCAGGCGCGATGGCGACTTTGGCAACCACTACCTGGGTTGGGCGAATAACACCGTTCAACAGAGCGATCACGAGAAGACCGATGACAACCGCCAGCACAATGGCGGCGATGGGGGAACGTTTTTTGCTTTGCATGTTTGATAATTCTCCTTTTCAAAATTAAATAGGTTCGGAACTTCCCCGATGCGAAGCATCAGGGTAAGGATTAGACGCCAGGATGTCAGATGCTGTCCGTTCCAGGGAAACAGCACCCAATTCTTGGGTAATCTCAAGATCAGAGGGTTCATTACAGCGAATGATTAGAGGGCGTACCAGCACCGGTTCCAGCCAGAATACATCATCGCTATATCCTAACTTGGCAATTGCATAAGTGCGCGGAATGCGCGCCAGGTAGCGTTTGTATTCGGTGTTGACCAGACCTTTTTCGGAGCGTCCCAAATGTGGCAGGATTAAGTCGCGATCTTTGGGGTCTTTGGTCTGAAACACAAATACATTCGCGCACGAAGAAAGGATGCCCGAGGGCAGCTCGCTCACGGTTTGAGCCATCAAATGCAGGAAAATGCTGTACTTACGTCCATCCCGCCACATCGTTTGAAAGAGATGGCTGACCGGATTGCTTGATTCTCCTGAACCTTGATCGGAAGCAGCACCACCTGAGACGCCGGTCAGGACTTTGTTGGCTTCTTCAAAAAAGATTTGCATGGGCGGGAAGTGTTTGCCACCCAACATTTCGCGCCGGCGGGCGACTGCATCCGAGTACAGGATGCTGGCTAACAAAGAAAGCAACGCCGCTTTGGAGTATTCGTCCATTTCTGCGCCACCTTCAATGACAGTGATGCCCCATGGATTTTCAGGGCTGCCCATCAATCCCAGGTCTTCCACGCCGATTCCACTGGCTGAGGGTCCATATTGGCGAGCCATATGACCTTCGGAGAACTGCTCTAGTCGCAAGAGGACGCCCTCCAGACTTGTACGACTGACTTGATCACGTTCTAATTTCTCTTTGTAGGTTCGAAGACGGTCTACCCATTTGGAAACATCCAGTTTACGACTGCGGTAGACTGCCAGGACTTGTAGTTCTGAAGGAGAAAGGCTTTCTAACAAGGTCCCAGGATGAGGTTCATTCAGGTTTTCACCGGAGCTCTGACGTTCATTCTGAATTAGCTGCACCTCCCGATCATCCTGGAGATGTCCCAAGGGGCCATTCTGCAACTTGGGATCACCAGTCAGGACACCCGCTTCAAAATACAATTCGGTCAGCGCGCGACGCATAAAGCCCAACTGCCTGGCTCCCAATCTGCCGGCGTTGGCAAAGAGTTCAGCGACCATGCTGCGGTAACGTCCTGGATCAATGCGGCGCGGCACCTGCAGGATATTCCAACGCAGCGGACGCGGGGAGCCGGGATAGAGCTGACGGATATCAACATGACCTAAACCGTCTTCTGAACCCTTCTGACCAACCCCTGGCCAGTTCATAGCTTTGCGCCAACCCTGTCCAAAGTCCAATACGATAGTGCGATAATGCCAGAAGCGGGTCGTTTCATAAGCTAGGCGTTCAGCAGCGATGGATTTCCCAAAACCGGTATCTCCAACAAAGGCTGTGTGAAAATGACGGTCAGGAACTAACTTCAAAAATGTATCCGTCAGGAGACCCGTTTCGCTCGACCACTGCCTGGCTAGGGTGATATTCCCCGGGATATCCGGATAGAACGCAAATGCTGGCGTTTCTTCCTGGGTGGTGAGTGCCGACCCCTGCTCGAACATTCCCGGAGCGGTGTAAGCCGCTACCTGCAACATGGTCAGAAGAGTTAAATCAGCATACCCACTCATAGCTTCGGGAATATTCTCAATTCGGGTGGATGGAGTAAAAGCTCTGGCATGCAGGCCGATGTAAGCCTGTTCGGGATCTGTTAACGCACGTGTCTGTACACCCGCCACCACGTCTTCCGTTCCATGAAAGGCTTCTGGGATGAGTCCCATCAAGGCGTTCACACCCTGTTCGCTGCGAGCCAAGGCATATAAATCGGTATAGAATGCGCCTTCGATACTGGCAATATTCAATAGTTTACGCTGGGTGCGCATGATCTCTGTCAGAAGGATATAAGGATCATCCTGCCACTGGTAACCGTTTGAAAGTGAAAAAGACGGCGCAACTCCCACACTCATGCCAGCGCTAATTCCGCGCCCGATACTTTGTCCCAAACCGACCCCATCCGCCTCGGAGCGGGCTGTGCTTTTTGTGTCCGCATGGCTCTGGGTGGTAGAGGTGCTGTTGGTATCCGCTACAGAATCAGTCTCAGAGCCTGAGGTCGTCCAGGCCTCCGATTGGGTCGACGAGTGACTTTGAGAATTCGTATTGGATTGGCTTTGGGTAGTGCTTTGAGAAACGGTATCCGATTGACTTGAGGTTGCCGAATGCATACTCGAGTCAGATGAACCACTGCTGTTAACCACACCATCAGCCGTACCCCAGTTGGCGCTACCGCCGACATTGGCGGACACTCCTACACCAGCCGGAGCAACACTCCCGCCTACGCCGCCGTTAACACCGTAGGAAGAGCTGTCGGTATGTGAGTTCGCCACGCCAGAGGAATCGGAGTGCGATGATCCGTCTGTTACAGCTGAGCCTTCTGTATGAGCTGTCCCCTGACTGATTGCCGTTCCAACCGTGGAAGATGAACCAACCGTGTCTGTCTCAGAGACTCCGACCGTGTGCGCCCAACCGCTCGTACTGGCATGCCCGACCGTATGGGCCTGGCCTTGACTGTCCGCCACGCCATCGGTAGCAGCTTCTCCGTGAGTAACGCCACTCGAATGGTTTGTGCCATAAGATTGGGAGGCGTTTTCTGCCAGCCCACCGGTCAGAATCGCTGGTAGGCTGATCCCGAAGGAGGCTGCCCGAGTTCCCAACTGACGGGAAGCGTAAACGGATGTATCTTCCAACATACCAGCCAACATGCGCGTAATATCTTCCAGACGAACATGATTGGTAAGCAGCATCAACAGGAATTCTTCTTCCAGACTGCTCATACCGCGAAAGAGCAGTTCATTCTGTTGAATGGAATATTGCTGAGCACCCTGACTACCGGACAACAATGGATCCCGCATCGAAGAATCACCGCCACGAGCGTTTTCGCGTGGATCCGGATGCCCAACAGCCACAATGGCATAAGGCATCTGCTCCAACGAACGCGCCAACCATTGAGCCACTTCAGTCGAAAGCGGCTCCAGGCGGATCTGACGGTAAGCACCGACCAATCCTGCACGTAAAGCTGAAAGATCCCGTAAAGAGTGCTGGATGGCTTCTTCTTTCTTTGGAGCAAATGCAGCTACCCCATAACATTGAACGATCCCAATATTTGAATTCTTAAAAACACCAGCAGCCAGATATACTAGATCAACTTGAGCGCCATATAAACCGCGTAAGACCGTGCGCATCTTCTGCAGCAAGCCGGCATCCCGGCGAGCTTCCAGCGAGATATAGCGCAATTGCAGCAGACGGACTGCCCGATATCCCTGATATTCCCGCGCACCTTCCCGCTCTGTGACACGAAAAACCAGATAGTCAAGCTCATTTCGGTCGTTGAAATGTAGCTCTGTGCCTTCCACTTCCAGGTCATTAGGAATGGAGAGAGAGTCTTTCGTTCTCAGCCAGGGTATTTTTTCGGTCAGTTTTCCAATAATCATCGTTCTCTTTTCTCCGTACTTGGCGTTCTGCCTCATCAATTCGCCAACTAGATCAGCTGGTGAATTCGTGAGGCCGCTTTTGCTTGCGCAAAAGAAGCCCTGGATTGCTATTGCTTCACTGTTTCCCACCAGACTGCATCAATCACCTCGTTCGCATTTGGCTCGACAACCACCACCTGTGGTGAGCGTTGGCGACTTTGGGATGATGCCCGCTGGTTTTCACGAGCTGAGGAACGTTGTTCATAGGATTCTTGCGGGTAACCTTCTTTCCCGGTTTCACTTCGCTTTTCGGAAGTGTTCCAGGGCCGAAGCCGGAACAAGAGACTCATTTGAGCAATCAGCGCCGCAAATGCAGTGATGATGAGGACGCCTGCCATCAAGATGATCATAGAAATCACTCCTAAAGCAGGTCCACGCAGCAAATCCATCAGTTGTGACATATTGACCTCCAATCGTTGAAATAAAATCTGACGTTTGAAAAACCAACCAACGTTCATAAAACTCTCACCTAAAAAGGTAGAGTAATAAATCAAGCAAGCCCACGATTTTGTGTGCTGGTTTCATCTATCACCCTATCTTCTGGTTCGATAACGATTGATCAACTCACTGGCTCCTGCCAGTGGATTGACCAATGACATCGGGTTGATCAAGACTTGCTGCAGTAACATCGCGAAGTAACCCAACGGGATTACCAACCATAAAGCCCATAAAATAATCGTGGTGACATTACCGCGAGTATTGGCAATTACAGCCGCAGCGCTTTCTGAAGTACCGATCAGGGCAGCCCACTGATCTGCTGATAATTGAGCGGTGTATGCCAGGTAAAGCCGGCTGCCAATGACGGCCAAGGAATAAATCGCAATGCCTGATTTCATATTCCAAAGTAAGGTGTGCTCTTGCATGTGAACTAGAAGAACAATGATGGTACCGGCCAACCACATCGCTGCACCCAGCCAGGGAACTGGTGCACCCATTCCCCACTGGCTGATTACCCACATGACCAAGATGATTGCCGTGGTGATCTGTGCAGTGTATAAATCCGGAGTAGCTGCCTCCCGTCCACTACGGCCAGGTCGGAAAGCAGCCCTGGATTGCACGCGTTGATCAACAAAACGAATGATCATACTTGCGCAAAGAATGCTTACCAGGGCAGCTCCTGATTCACCAAGCCAGTAGACAGTTGCCAGTACACCATTCAATAAGTAAGTAGGCAGTGCGGCGAGGAAATCCCCAAAGACAACAAAATAATCTGTCATAAAACACTGCCTCCTTACTTGTCATAATCGTTTCTTGGACACCACAGGCCAATAACCAACAGCAGATAAACGACTGCCATGAAACCCAGGAAGACTGTCAGTAACACACCGACGGCTATCCATACAATGTGCATAATGACCTTTTAGGGCACCAATGCCGGTAGAGTTACGTAGACTTTCATCGTTCCATCGATTCCAATCCGTCTCGGTTGTGTGATCGGAATCCCCCGGAAGCGTGTGCCCGTGGTAACCACGTCCAGGCGCAAGTTGAAGGTTCCTGGATCTGCAAACGGAACTCGAAGTGCCTGTCCGGTTGCCGTACAGGTTCCGCTACCATCACATCCCTTCGTCCATGATCCTATTCCCGGAATGAGAGTGAAATTTGCTTGGTGAATGTAAGCTTCATAATGCGTCTGCCCCAGTTTGCCTGTAATCCAATCTCGGCTAGCGGCATCCAGGGCGGCGGTTGCTTGTAAGGAAGCTACTGCATCTGGCAGATGTTCTACATGCATCCGACATTCCTTGAATACCATCTCCGTATCAGAGACCCCATCATTGACGGTTGATCCTGAGCCCGTTTTGCAGTTTGGGGTTTCCCCAACATTGGCTGACCGGCAAACATCCCGTTCCTCGTAGATGGGTTCATACCAGGTGAAGATTACTGGAGGAACTGTCACCCTGGCTTGAATATCTGCTCCGCGCCGGGTTTCAGTATCTTGCCCAACGACTAGCGGATTGTTCGGAGCAGTCTTTTGGATGGTCAGCACTGGCTGCTGCATGGATACACTCGGATCAGGACATTCCCGAGGAGGTGGAGGTGGAGTGACTACTCCCGAACAACCACCTGGGATGGATGCGCAATTTTGTGTGCCATTCAGGTACAACAAGTACAAGGAACGCAGTGCCCCATCGTTCCAGGTCATCTGCAACAGATTGGTGATGAATCCCCACCCAGAGAAATAGGTCCACACATCCTGATTTCCATTAAGAACAGCACCCCAGAATTGATCCGGGCTGGTATATTCCGGGTGTTCTGCCTGTATCCGGTTCCAATCCAGGTTATCGCCGGCTGCCAGACCGAGAAAAGAGATCAGGCTACCGTACCCGTTGCCCAGGGATCCATAAGAGCTGGTCAAACCACTTTCTTGCGGGTTCATGGCCATAAAGAACAAAGTCGAAGCGGAGGGTAAGACGACGATGTTCCCGCTAGGGGTCTGGTAGCGATGGTAATTAGCATCGAGGTCAAGCGATTGCCCAAAGGGTAGTTCAATCGACATCCAGTCGGGATGTTCTGTAGTAACTCCCAGATCAATCAAATCAGGATTCAGGTTGCCGTCTGGTTGAAAGACCTCGGACCAGGGATCGTTACCCTGAGCATAAACTGCTGATGGAATGAGTAAGGTCAATACGACAATGATTAGGAAAAATCTTTTCACTACTTCTTTCCTTCTTCTACAGTTGTGGTGGGAGTTTTTTCGCGAGCGAGGATGGAGTTGATTTCCGCTTCCATCAGGAAACGGTCAAATTTCCAACCGCCTTCCGTTTTCACGAGAACAACATACGCCGCGTCCTGGGTTTTATTGCTACCTGGTAGAGGGGAAGATAGCGTTATTTCAATCCGCCATACTTGCTCGGAACCGTTGTCTGCTACCTTTTCCACTGCTTGCGTGGCAGCAGTGACCACAGACTTGGCATCCACATATTTCTCCCACATACGGTCTGCACCGGCTGAAAACACCTCACATCCAGCTGGTGTGCTGAGCTCGCAAATGCGCTTGAGCCAGACTTCTTTTCCTTCCAAGTAGTTCACCTGGAAAACCTTTTCGATGGCAGTAACAGCTGCAGCAGAAACTAGACTGTCTTCATTGGTTGATGCTGTTGAGCCTTGCTCCGTACGAAGAGGCCAGTTTTCGATCACCAGGATTCCTACAGCGATGACCACGGCCAGGATGACTGCAACAATCAAGTTGCGTTTTGAGACTGGAATTTCCTTCAATTTTTCTCCTTTCCCGATATGCGGGTTCAAAAGTTGGGTAAAACAAAAGCGACCAATCATGTCTTCAATACCTGTATGCACCTTGATGGAAGGTGTAAACAGAAAAGACATTGATGGTCGCTCCAAGGATTATTTGGGACAGCTGATGATTATCAGCGACCGAATAGATATTTGGTTGTAACTCCAATCATAGCAAGAGGAAACCCTTTATCCTAGGGGGTCAAATTCAATGAATTTTCGAAAAAAGCGGGTTTTTAACTTGACAAAGAAATACTAGAGTATTACATTATAGATAAGCTAACCGATAAGGAAAATGAGCATGCCGAAAACAAATTCTGCCAGTAAACCAGTACGTTCTTTTCGAATAAGTCCAGAAGGTGTGAGTCAATTAAGAGCAATGGCAAGCGTGATGGGACGGAGTGAAAGCGATGTGATTGAAGTTGCGTTGGACCGAATGTATCGGGAGGAAATTCGTTATAACCGGGTCCTACGAGAGGGAGCCCGACCAGAAGATCAGTATCAGATAGATAAAGGAAATGAAGGAGAAAATGAAATTCATCGGAATGTTTCTTAAGTTGATTGGGAGTGTTATCAAGACTGCGGTTATTTTGGCGATTTGCTCCAGCATCTTGTTCGTTGCCTACAAAGGCAATCAACCCATGCAGGTTCCCCAGGCTCCAAAGGGGATGACTTACTTCGGATTTATTGCCGACCGGATTGATGCTGCAAAAACAGTTGAGCCATCCCGGTGTGGGTGGGGCATGATGTTATCTCTAGCAGCTCTGGGGCCAATTTATTCATTTGTTTATACAGAGGTTGGTATCCATCCGGATGGAGCTCTTGCGCGAGGTACCGCTACAGACCCAGATATCCCCAAGGATGTAGCCGGCGCGAAGTGGTATGAAGTTCCTGGTATCTGGTGGAATACGGTTGAAAGATTATCCTGGACGATGGTGGGTAAGCCGGCAGCGTATGGGTGTAAGTTTAGACAAGTTCGATAGCTTATTAATGCAGTTAAAAATGGCAACTATTGGCAACTTGATGCATTTAATGTCATGCCTAGAACAACTTGTCTGAGATAAATTGAAGTAAATTCACAATCTTCCTACTTACATAATGTAGTAATTAAGTTGAATTTTATCCTGTTAGGAAAACATCTGAATTCTCTATTCAGATTTCCTGTCCTCCCTGTTATCCAAGCTTTCGAATGCTGCCCATCGGCTATGAATACCAGATCACAACAGGCCCTAGTATTTTTTTCAATCACGTTGGTTGGGAGGGACCTTTAAATTTTGAGTGCAAATCAAAACAAATTCGATTGTGTGATTTACTCTTCATAAATACATCGAATACTCATACCAATAAAAACTCAGCTTCAAGCTAACATCTTTGTGGAGATCCTTAATATGGCCAGAGAATAACAAAAATTGAGCGAGACACAATTTTTATTTACTATCATCCTCTTGTCTATAGATTTCAGTAAATCGTTGATTCTGAGAAAGGATATAGCAATGAAAACGCCATACCCTTCTTTCATTAATAATCAATCCTAGAATTGGCTGTAATATATTGAACTCAGGTGATGTTTGAACTTTTTTCAACGAATTGATATCTGTAGAACTTGGCCCCGTATTACGAGGATGCGAATGCCACTCACCTAAGTAATCCCATTGACCATGAGTTTCTAATACTGTACTCTCTAGGTGCGTCTGTGAAAAATTTCCATCTCGTTTAAAACTAATGTCTTTATGGAATGCATTCGGTCCCGGACCAATCGCTGTTTCAATATGGAAAATCCGCCTCTGTTGCCATCCAATCAATATTCCCCCCGTTTCTTTTGGATACTTCGCCCAACCTTCTTCTTCTATCAGAAAAAGAGTTTTGGGTGAAATCCAATATTTCCATTGTTCTTCCATCAAGTTACTCTCTCCGATGACAAATAGGGCAATCGGGGAGAGCGGAATTGTTAAGAATGTGTATTCCTGATTCGATCAAAATATTTATGGCCTCCAGAATTGGTTCATTTACAAAGATATATAAATTCCCTACCAGTGTTTGTCCAGTTAAGAACTTAACAGCTAGTAATGCACATTGACTTGCAATCAGTTCCAGATGAATCGCATCTGCTTCTTCCGTTACCGCTGTGCATCCTTCTTCTTCAAATGTGGTGGTTGGATCTGGCGGTATGATAGGGTAGTTCCTCTCGTTCCACCTTTCTGTACTCAACTGATAACACGCCAGACAAGGGTCACTCGGCTGGTGGTCACCCCGATTTAGAATGAGACGGCCAACAGTAGCCCGACGGTAGGCAGCGGCGTAAAGAACTGCACCGTTTCTATGGACAATGAGTTGATTTAGCCATAGGGAAAACGTTGAATTAGCTGTGGTGTCAATCACTAAATCTACATCATTGATGATCTTTTCCAGGTCTTGAGCTTGCCAGGTTTCCTCGAAAGTTGTTACATGACAGTCAGGGTTATGTCTTAATATTTGTATCCGTTCAGATGGGTAAAGACTTAATTTGACAAGTAACGAAGAGTTTGAATATAGGTAATGGTAAGCAGTAGAGAAACTGCGAGACAAGATGTAAACTGTAAGAATGAATTTGCCTCCTGAATTGCCAATTTCGGCAGAGGATTGGGAAAAGACGCCGGCCACGGTGCTGGCAGTGGTCAAACTGCTTTGGGAAGAGAATCAGGCGCTCAAAGCGCAAATGGCACAAATGCAAAATCAGATCGAGAAATTGCAGACTGAGGTGGAAAAATTGCGGGAGCGGGTCAACAAGAACTCGCAAAACTCGTCCAAACCACCCTCGAGTGACCCACCGCAAAAACGGAGCTATCCCAAGCCAGAGACGAGTGGAGAGAAACCAGGTGGACGAAAAGGGCATCATGGGCATGGTCGCAAGCTGAAAGGGCCGGAAGAAGTGAGCCGGATCGTGAAAAGCCTGCCCACTGTGTGCAAGGATTGCGGCACGCTGTTGCTGGGAGAAGATCCGCAGCCCGAACGCCATCAGGTGAGCGAATTGCCAAAAATAAAGCCAGAAATTGTGGAATATCAACGCCATACCCTGCAATGCAGTGTGTGCGGCGCACGCAACCGGGCGGAATGGCCAGCAGACATGCCCACAGGAAGTTTCGGAGAGCGGCTGCAGGGACTGATTGGCTACTTGAGCGGGCGTTTTGGGGTGAGCCACCGAGACATCGCTGAGATGCTGGAAACGGTATTTCAGGTTGAAATCGGTTTGGGGAGTATTACAGCCCAAGAGCAGCGGGTTAGCCAGGCGCTGAAAGAACCGGTTGAAGCTGCTCAGGATTACGTCCAAACGCAAGGCGCAGTCAATGTGGATGAAACCGGTTGGCACGAGTTTACTGAAAACGTCTGGTTGTGGGTCTGTACTACTCCGAGTGTGAGCGTGTTCCGCATTTTTCAGGAGCGCAGCGCAGGCGGGGCCGAGAAATTGTTGGGCAATAACTTTTCCGGTATCGTCGGTTCGGATCGGTACAGCGCCTACAATTGGCTCGATCCCCTCCATCGCCAGGTGTGTTGGGCGCATCTCAAGCGCGATTTCCAGGCTTGGGTGGAGCGCGGGGGTGAATCGGGCGTGATTGGACGGATGCTGCTGGCCCGTCTCAAACAATTCTTTGGCTTCTGGCATCGCATCCGGGACAAAACACTCTCCCGGCTCGATTTCCAAACCCTGATGCAGCCCATCCGTGAGGAGATTGTCAGCTTGCTCGAGATTGGTACATTGCTGGGACATTGCGAAACCCGCCGCACCTGCCAAAACATTCTCAAAGTTAAGCAGGCTCTGTGGACTTTTGTTCGATCGGGAAGGTGTCGAACCCACCAATAATGCTGCCGAACGAGCTTTGCGCCGAGGTGTCATCTGGCGTCGTCGTAGCTATGGTACGCAAAGCGAAAATGGCTCGCTGTTTGTCGAACGGATCTTGACCGCTGTAATGACCTTGCGGCAACAAAAACGGGATGTGTTGGATTACCTGGCGGCTGCTTGTAAAGCCGTTACCCTGTGTAATCCTGCGCCTTCTCTCTTGCCCGCAATTTAGAGGTTTAGCTTGCCACATTTTTTTAACCAACTGAACGGATACTAATATTTTTCGGTTAACAGAGAAGGTTTTTTGAAACCCTACATTGTCTAATCCGGAAACATGGCGGATGGCGTTTACTGGTTTCACTTTATCACTATCGATTAACCGGATTTCACCTAAGCCGGCTTTAGCTAGAAGCAGCGCGACACTTCCCCCCAACGCTCCTACACCAAACAAGGCCACCTTTTTGTTTCCGAGATCTTTACTCAAATGGGCGGTCCGGCGGAGCAAATCGGTTTTTCGCGCCGGCATTGTCTCAAAACTCTTAACTTCAATCGTATTCATCTGCTCTGGACGGGAAAGGTAAATCTTCCTGCCGTTTGGTTTTGGGATCCATAAGAATAACCACTGCTCCAGCCCCCGAATACTCGGGTAGCCAATAGCAAGCGGTATTCCGTTGCCCGAGACCATTCGGCTCAACTGCTGGACCAGGAAGGTGTGGGCTGTTCCAGATGGATCACCGCTATTCTGATCAATTTGATCCAGAAGATGATCCAGCCGATTTCCAGGAACAAACGGCGCATTCACTCGGAACCAAACACCGTGGTAACTCTGGACACCCTGTTCAACCCAAGCCAGTTGATTGCGCAAACGTTGCTCTTGATTGCTTTTACCCTTGTTGTTTTTCAAGCCAACCAGGCAGGGGATCATCGGATAGGTATTGTTACGCCACAGAATGAAATTTCCGTATTGTTCCCCAGTCGGCGGATTCCAATCGTCACCGATCATAACCGTACTTTCGCTTTGTAGATACAAGTGTAAATCGGTCGGCGTAAAATCACCAGACCAGCAACCCGTATGATAGTTGCGGAACCAGTCACTAATACGTTCTAGAAGTTTTTGGGCGGTTGTGAAAGGGTTCCAGCCATCTGGCTCTCGCCACAGGCATAAAGTACCTTCCGGAGAGAGATGCCAGGAGAGTTGCAAGGGAGGTTCATCCCTCGAAAGAACTACAGGCGCGTGGTATGGGAATCCAGCAGGCAAGAAAATGACCACCTTATGAGCGGACGAATTCCACGCACCTGTCTCGGGATCTTCCCAATCCACGTGGATCACGCCTTGCCAGCCGTTGCTTATCTTTTCTGCAGGCGTAAAGTCGGCAGCAAGCAGCCAGCTCTGGAAGTCTTGCAAGTAGGCGTCAACCGCTGGCGGATTAGCCAAACTGTGGCGCCTCGCGAACGTTATGTCTACTGCCACTCTCCGCAATGGTTGCTACACCTTTGCTTTTTGCGCCGTCTTCTTCGGGCAGCGGGAAGCATATATCCATAGAGGCATCTGCGCCAAAAACCAATTGTAGGATTTTGGCTGCTTTATAAAGATCGGTCTCTGCTGTCTCTTTAGCCAGTCTCACCTGAGCCAGACTCCATTGCATTTTATTCAAGACCCGTCTGGAGTCCTCAATGGTTTTGGCTATAGGTATGTTCTGAGGGTTCAGGTTGGAAATGTCATGAACCTGGGGGATGATTTGCAACTGATCTGGGTCAGGATAGGTATAACAAACATTCTGCAGAAAATCGATAACCGCATCGATCCAGTGCTTGGCCTGCGGATTGTGGAACTGGGCAATCATGCACTCCAGAATAAACCCCTTGGGTGTTTTGTTCTTTCCGAAATGGACTTTTTTCCAAGATCTCATCATTTTGACCAGGGATTTATACGATTGGTAGCCGTCGATCTCTTCGCTTTGCTGATTGCGATCAACACTATCGTTCAATTGACTGTTCGGAAAGGTATAGCACCACTGGCGTAACTCCCGGTCCGCGATCCACATCGGATCTATTTCTTTGTCGTAGGGAATGAGCATGGGAACAATATCAAGCGTCAGAGCTGGTAGGTTCCCGGCAATTTCGTTGATTTCTTCTGGCAGTTCGACATAGATCGAGCGTCGGGCTATCTTCGTTTCCGCTGCTCTCCCGGTGCGCTCAATGGCCCTCTTGGTCAAGCGCAGCAGGCAGGCTTGTTCCGTCTCGTTTTCATATTTTCTCGAACGAACTTCTGCTTGAGTTAAGGTTAACTGAACGATGATATCGACATCTTTGATGCCGTGGGTTGCAGTATCGCGCCCATAGGATCCAGAAAGTAGGGTGCGAGCGATGGACTGGCCCAGTTCCTCATCGGCCTTCAAGTCATCGCGGAGATCTGCATGGGCTGTTTTTGCCCGCTCCACCGCCCGGTCATCTGGCATTATCGATTGTAGGTATTTCGTAAAAAGCTCGTCTATGGTAGTCATAGTCTTATCTCCATCTACCGAAGGGTGAACGCGTACTGATACGTCGGGTTAGAATACCAGTACAGGTGAATCCGACCACATGCCTGCAGCCGTTGACCCACTAAAATAGCTAAAGCAGAGGGCATGCAAAGGAACAGGTGAAAGTCGGTGATGCCATTCTGTTGAACATCCCGAAGAATTTGGCCAATCCGATTGGCATATGCCACAGCGCAATCCTCATCGATACTCGAAAGCCGCGGGTCCGTTTTCTCATGCCCAATTTGAAGCCAAGCATCTGGGCTAAGATGTACCTGGGAAGCGTAGGTCTCTACAGGAGCATGGATGTTGCGGCCATTTGCCAGCTCTACAATGACCGATCGTGCGGTGGAAGAGGGGGATTGGATCCAGTTTTGTGAGAGATAAATGTCCTCGGCCGGCGCATCCGAGCGCCAATACTGCTTGCGGAAATCGCTAACACCTGCCTCGCGGGCCCATACACCTACGCGAGCCAGGCGGATATTAAAGGTGTATCCAACCGCAAATGCAGCCGGGAGCTGGAGCACTGATCGAAACTGGACCAGACAGCTGTCCCCCTGTTGCGTAACGACCCGGCGGGCATCTTCCAGGGCGGGCATTAGAGACGAATGCCATTCCAATTCCCCAGGAAGACACGAGGAAGAAATACGTGACTCCCAGTTGATATCCAGTAGCGTAGATCGTGGGCAGGTGCTATCACCACGGAAAGAAAGATCAATCGTCGCAAGGCTGCCACGCCGGTGGTAACCATATTCGAAAACTTGCTGAAATATCGACCGAGCGGTTTCATTGACAGGTGAAGTTCGACTGAGCAAATGCAAGCCTTCTGCCTTACCACCCAGGTCGGTGAATAGTTGGAGAAAATTGGATTGCTGGTCGGGAAGCAAGGTAATGAAAGTGGGATAAGCCTTTCCAGAATGGGGAAGTACCTGAGCTGCCAGACGATTTAAGTGGATTTCATCATCCCGCAAGTGCTGGAACAGAACCCCATCAGGTTCGGAATTATTGCCCAATGAAGGGCGCTTAGTTGTGAATATCTGAATACCCCGCAGCTTCAACGCCTCATCCAATAGAGTACGGTTACCGTTGTCATCGATGCAGGCGGACACCATATGAACTGGGATATCCACCAGACGTTCAGCTTCAGCAGCAGTCGTTAACGGGGTGAGCAGATCGTGGAAATACTTGAGGATGATCGATGGGTGCGCTGCGATGCGCTGGCAGATCGAGTCCCAGAACCATATAGTCACTTCAAATCGGCCGGCACGTTGCTCCCGCTCGCTGATCACTCGGACAATTTTCTGCGTATTGACATCGCGTGGCGCATCGGTAATGAGGATCAATAACTCTAAGGGTGGAGTGAAATTTCTGGCTCGTTGAACTTCATCTTCAATGTCCGCCTCGCTGGGTTGTTTATCACCCGTGCGTAGTTTGCACTGCGCGCCGCAATTTGCGCCATGACGATCTACAGGATGACCAAAGATGTCCACGCCTTCCTGACCTTGACCACTCCGTCCATGCCTATCAGAGGCATACGGATCACCCCATTCGAGCCGACAGAGATCAAGAGATAGGTTTTCAAATTCATCATCACTTTTAAGTCTGAAAAAATTTGTATCTAGTCTGGTTGGCAATGTTTGCCCCTCCTTAAATTTGCCGGTCACGTTCCATTTGGTTATTGGAAATTTTGATTTACGGCATATATGGGAGTTAACCTTTAAAATCACCATATATGGGCTTCATTAATGATAGCACAAATATTCTGGTAGTTCAACTAAAGGTGCATTAACTTTTTATAAGAAATTCGATATGTCGAGCGTAATAATTTACATTTTCCGATCTACCAATCCAAAATTGGATTAACTAAATATTTAATTAGCAACGCCAGCGGAGTAAATCACGAATATTATGATTAACCTCTGGCTTGTAATTGTACAATCCTGGTGGTTCATGTCTGGTGGGAAGAATCCAAGTGTATGGTTGGTTTCTCAGAATGATATCAATCGATGAAGGCAGGTGAAAAGTGCCTTGTAACCGACCTTCAAGCTATAGCGTTAATCAAGCAACCGAGATGGAAATGCCAAATTTTCAGGGTCATATTTTTTGCACTGTTCCCCCTTAAGACTTTAGTGGAACGATGTAGTAAGAACGGAGTGCACATCGTTCTATTATTTATTCCCTCGTCTTTGAGAAAACCAAATACTTCTATCCTTTTCTGCTCGTTTCCCATTCCGTATTCCGTGTAAATTGGTTAAGAAAGAGTTATACGCCAACCCACCTAGAGCAAGATTGATTTCTCCTTGGATGGTTCTTTGGCAGTTCAGATTATCACAAAACACATACAAGTTTCCATTAGAAGCTTCATAAAATTTCATCCATTTCTGTTTTCTGGAGACTTGATCTTTACTCACATCCCGCTCCACCTCGATGAATATTACCTCACCTGTTTTGGGATCAACAGCAACAATATCTGGGATATAAGTTTCACCATTGGATAGATTGATAGACTGTGCCCGTCCTCGAATTTGGTAACCTTCTTCTACAAGGATTTCCCCAGCCTGAATATTCAGAATGGTATGTTCTGGTGAAGAATGGTGTCTTAAAAGCATATCAAATTCATTTTCCTTCGGGGGTTTACCACTTAATACTTGATATGCAACTTGACCATCCTGAGTCAGGTGTAACACCGCGGGTTGATTTCCACCAGAACTTGATCCTTGCTCCAATACACTCCCAACCTGATCAATTAAGATCGGGCATGATTTATCCTCTGTTGTCATCAACCAATTTAAGGCTTCATCCAGATTTTTATTTGCCGCCGATAACGAAAGACGTTTAGCCATCACCTTTATGATAGTCGGTCGTAAGGCGATCCCCATTTCGCCCATCACAAGTATTGCGGTCGACGTTTTCTCAAAGGTCTTCGACTCTTTCCAGGTTTTTATCCAATCAGGAATAGTTGTGAGTGTTCCTGGATTATCAGTGACCATGTTTGGCGATTGAACGTCCAGAGACGCTACATCTTTTTGAACCTGTCGAAGAGCAGATAGGTGGGCTTCTAAGGCAGATTTCTCAGCCAGTAATTTCTTGTTCATTTCTTGTGTGGCCAATAACGTTTGTTCCAGATCAGCATACTTTTGACTGAGTTCATTCAAACTATGTTTGAGTTGAATGACCTCATCTGGTATTTTCTTTATTGAAGCATTACCCTGCATAGCTCGCAGCCGGACATGGATCAGGTATGCCAGATCATCATCGCTAAACGATTCCAACGGACGGGTCGCTTTTTCGCAGGATTCATCGTAATCCTGATCCAGAAACCTCAAAAGGGCGACAAGTTGCTTATGGGCATTTTCCCATAATTTCTGAGCGTTGGTTTGCATTTTTTGCTCGTGCTCCTCACTTTGCCCGATAATGTCTCTGGAGATCCGAATTGACTGGTTCCGTTGGAATTCTTCTAACGTGAAATCAACCACTTATTTTTCTCCAATTCTGATTTCAACTGGCGCGCATCCGCCAAAATCTGGATAGCCTGGTCCTGGTTTTTCTGTTCAGGCGCGCTGATCCACTGTAAAGCGCTGCGGGCAGCCTCAAGGTAGCTCAGAGTGGTCGAGAGAATTTGCTCATGCAATCCCATACCGATTGGAGGAACTCGGGTGCGGTCAACCTGTTGAGTAAGTTCAACAGCGTGCTGGAGAGTTTGCTGCGCAGATCTGGACTGTGAAAAGAGATCTCCTTGTTGTTCAGAAGCGATCACGCGCGCGATCTCACCGTCCAAAACAGTCAGCTCAGATATCCATGTTTGAGCAGATCGCCGGTAATCCTCAACAGCCTTAACCTCGGGCAGCAAGAGAACTGGCTTCCCCTGTTCATCCAATGGAGAAACGAGGGCACCGATAATCGTGAAAATCACAGCAAGACTCAAAAGTATCCACCCTAACTTTTGCAACTTTTCTTCTGAAATATGGATTTCTGGATCGCTTTGATTATTCACTGTCATGAATAAATTCTCCAGTTTCAAGAATCTGTGTGATGACTTCCAGGTCGGAAGCAGCAGAATTTCGTTTTCCCCTTTGTTTCAAATCCGCAATCACCTGTTTGCCGCGTTCGTAATCGATATTGCGGATAAATTCAATTCTTTCAGCAACGACTTCGAAAACAGGGGTGGTTATATTAGGTCGGTAACGCAACTGAATATGTCCTTCCACCCCAATCCGACTGCCTTTTTGAACATGTCCATACACCAACTCGGCCAGGGTGCCGTAAATCAGTACCCGTAATCCCTTCACCGGTTTCGATTCCGGGCTGCCATCGATCATCAGATATAGGCGAACATAAGGGATGGGATCTTGATTCTGGGGACGCAAATAATCAAAATAGATATCCCCGGTGATGTCGCCACGCTGCCATGTTAGATTGCCTTGTGCCATAATTTGTACTCTCCTCTTCATGAATGTTTGTTTGAATACGAAAGCCCTCGAAGGCTATGCTCAACTTAATTACTTATCCAACCTGTTTCCTCCTCGATGTCCAGAACCAATCCCAATGAATCTGCCAGGAGCCGTATACGATCCCTTTTCGCTTCCGCAAAAAGCATCCGCCAGTTCCGATCGGATGGAGAATAAAACGAGAATGAATGCTCAATCAGACGAACAAGTTCTCGCGGCGGTATGGCAGCCAGGCGATCACTGGCTCCGCCGGCACTGATCCCAGGATTTTCTTTCAGCTTGGCGATGGCCAGACTATACGGATTCTGGATGCCGGGTTGGGAAGCGCCATGTATCATCCAGGATACGAAAGGTATTGCACTCTTTTCTTGCTCGATCAGAACAGACCGGTTTTTCTTGTCTGCGCGAGCTAAAAGCTTGTCCAAAGACCAATTTCCCTCCGAATCAGTCACCACCGCCACCGATTGGCTCGAAGGATCGTTTCGCGAAATCGAAGAATCTTGGGTTGAGGAGGTATCTTTATCTTTTAGGGAATCTTTAAAGCTTTTGAGAATCTTTAAAAGGGTCTCAAAACAATCATTGGCTTGCAGGTCGAGCGTCTCAAGACAATCATTGAGGATGCTCTTGAGAGTCTCAGAACAATCATTGGTTAAATCTGAGAGTCTCAAAACAACCATTGGCTCCGTTTTGACAGTCTCAAAACAATCATTGTCTAAATAACTGATCCAGGAACCAAGTTCGTCCTGAACATCAAAGACTTTCTGATTTCACAAAAAGAGACGAAGTAGCCTGTTGGATTGTTTGGTGTTGTGGTGTGAGAGGATCAACCCGCTGCACCTTGAATTTCCAACTGTAATTGCCCTCAGAATTGATCCGGTGATCGGTGCGTTCAACAAACAAGCTCAGCAAGTCTTGTAGTCGTTGCCGGCGAGAAAGTTCTTCAATCTGTGCGTTCACTCAATTTGTCTTTTCGTTTCCCTCGCTCTATCCTGACAGGCAACCAGTTCGCCACTACTCGAGGGTTGTTGATCCCTAACCGGTTAGCGATGGCTTCATAGCCACCATCCATCCAGACCTCATCTCGGATCTCTCCAGTCTCATCATTGAAGTAGCACATATTACGCAAAACCAGAACAAACATGGCAGCATCTGCGCCCAGCACGGGCAACCAATGTTTCAGGAAGTACCAGCTGATCAGGATGAAATCTCCCTGTGTTACCAGGCGGTCAGCAAGTTGGTCCGCCAGGTTGCCAAGCTCTCCATCGAGCCGGTGCCCAACCAGTTCTCTAATGACATCCTGAACAGTCTGATGACGTGGAATCATTTTGCTGAAGTCTTCCGGAGGTAGTCGAACCGGATATTGGAATATTTCTTTGGGATTTGTGCTGATCGCCAATTGCAACGCGGACTGAGGAGAATCTTGTATCCCATGAGCAAGCAAAAAAGTCTTCAAGTCTTCGGCATCCCCAGGTGTCAGCGGGGATTCGAATAGTTCATATTTGTTGGAGGACTTTTTGGCCCTTCCTGAGCGCTTATCTACTTCATGATCGGTGTCAATTTTTCGTGTAAACCATCCCAGGCTGCTACCAGGTTGTAGTAAGCGAAAAAACTGAGCCCGGCTGATCCCAGCCCACTGACAAATCCGCTCAGCCCGTACTGAAACTTTACAACTTCCTTTTCGTCCTTTTCCACCACTCGCCAGATAATATTCCTGCCACAATGCCATCACCAGGAAAATAACTTGCGAACCGACATACGGCAGCCAACGCAAGTTATATACCGGTAAGCGAACCACCCGCCCGGGTTCCAGCAGGATATTCCGGATAGAGCTATAGTGGATATTCAGCTCAATAGGATTTTCCTCGTCATCCTCTTGATCTTGATTTTCTTCATGAGCGAGATCATCCTCATCATCAACTTCCTGTTCACAGACCACAAAACGAACTTTAGCTTCTCTGTTTAAGACACCGGTAAGGAACCGCTGCAAGGTGGTGGTCAGTCGATCCGTTAACCAATCCCGGCCATAAGCATTGATGCAGCCGATCACAAAAGTGTCATCTGAAAATTCCACCAGATGGGTTGGTTTTACCCAGGTGCTAAAAGTCGCCCGCGACATATCCAATTCGAGGTTAGCGACGGCTGCTTGCCAGGCTTTTTCCGGTGAAAATTCAACGACTGCATTCATAAAAGAAATCCCTATCGATAAAAATACCAATTTCGAAAAATGCAAAACAATGGCACAAATTTCGGCTTTTTCCAGAAGAATGAGTGGTTATCCCATTTCCTCCAGGAAAGACCCCTCTACGGGCTTCCTGTTCATTCAACGTCAGCGGCTCCGTCTGCGTCAACGTCTGCGTCGTGTCAGCTGCACGTCTGCGGCACGTCAGCATGGACGCAGACGGAGTTCTCGGCTCGAAAAAATATTGGTAGATTTTCCAGGAAAGCAGGGAGGCCATCAACATCCTTCCTGAAACAAAGTCTTCCCAATGGTCTTGGGTGATGGTTGAAGGTGTAAGTTGCCATTCTGATTAGCTTTCACACCCTCCATAACGAAGAACCAAACAACCTCTCCAACTGGCAAGGTGTGCTCCCTTGCAATAGCTCGAACATCTTCCTTTAATAGAGCCGGGATTCGGAAAGTTACTCGCATCTCCCAATGGGGGATGGTATCTTGGCCTTTCTTGGATTTTTTCTTTTTGCTTGCTGTTGATTTCTTTTCGGGAACAGGAAATGCTTCCGACAACCAATCCTGGTCTTTAATTTTTTGAGAAGGCAAACCAGGATTCCCTTGACCGCCTTCCGGAAACAGGGTCATTCGTTGGGCTTTGGGGTACGCAAAAAGACTGAGTTTTTTAGTTCGGTAAAGCTCTACTCCATACTCAAGGAATGCCCTGACAACTTCATCCCTGGGAACCGAAAGACTCTGAGCAATTTCAATAATCTGCTCCACAACTTGCCGTGGAATTCCCCTGTAGGTCACGGTTTCAAACCGATGAATCTGTTCCCACTTTCGCAATCTTTTCTTCTTGAGATCTGCTGTGGGAATTAAATCCAATGGTTGTCGCATGAGTATTGTGGGATCATGCGGCTTATTCTCATCACCATCAGTCAATGGAAGAGGATCACGTAAATCTGTGAATGCATCGCGCCTGGGCATCCTGACCTCTAATATTTCAATACAAGAGTTGCCAAAGACTTGTATTCTTCTGCAGCCCGCGTTTCCGGAGCGTACTCGAAAATAGTCTTTGCTTCCGACCAACATTCGCGCAAGACGGTCGCCCGATGTATCGGGGAAATTACTTTCTCTTTGAATGTCGCCTGTAGGTCTTGCATCGAGTTCGCGTAACTCGTTGGTGCCATCAAAGAAGGTCGGTAAAATTCCCAACAATCCCCCCTTCCAGTTCTTCTTGTCTCTCAAGGTCTGGATGGTCGTGACTGTTTTGGCTAACGAATCCAAAGACGCAAATTCAGTCGCGGTTGGAACGATCACCAGGTCTGCTGCCCAGATCGCACGTTCCTGCAAACCACCCACAGAAGGGGAGGTGTCAAAAATGATGTAGTCCAACCGGTCTTTCGTGAAAGTTTTGAGAAGGTCTTTGATGTAGGAGATCGGTTGATCTTGGACACCCAACATCATTTGCGCAGCGGAAGTCATTGAGTTTCCTGGAATCAATTGCAGTAAATCGCGCCCGGTGTCTCGAATCCATTGGCGAACAAAGGTAATTTCACTCGGTGAACCTGGTTGAGTAGTCAGGAAATAATAGGTTCCCATCTGACTATCCATGCCCAGTTTGGTTGCACATTGCCCTTGAGGATCAAGGTCGATCAATAACACTTGCTTATTTTTTAGAGTAAGGGCATGCGCCAGGTTTACAGCAGTGGTAGTCTTTCCTACCCCGCCTTTTTGATTGGAAATGGTGACGATCTTTGTGGTCATTTGTTTTCTCCTTAATCGATAAATTGCAGCTGCGTTCGGCCTTCATGACCATGGACAGAAATGACATCATCTAGAGTTTGATAAACACCCATTGCATAAGGTTCCCTGAGCCATCGAATGACCGCCAAACCACTGCTAAACACAGTTCCTTCTGCAACCTCGCCAGTACCTGATACACCGGTGAGGTCTTCCGCTCGAATTAATACAAACCGACGCATCTGACTGTTTGATGAAATATGATTTGGTTTTATGGTCATGGGCTTACCCTTTATGTCACTTCTGCATATTGAACGCCGGCTACGATCACGTACTCTTGGCTTCTTCTGAATCACTTTGGAATTCGTCAGGTCCATCAATAAGCCATCTTGATAAGTAAGGCGACAACCTGAGGTCACATTCTCAAAAATAATCCCTTCCGGCCAGGTAGATTTCTCGTCTCGATTGATGCGGATATCGATCATTCGAAATAATCTCCCAAAGAACATACCTGGGTCATCATCATTGCGGGTTGGATCCACCATGACTTTCCAAACATATCCCCTAAGCTCAACCGGGTTAGCT